>JAGXLE010000005.1 GCA_018334855.1 Desulfobacterales bacterium
AGTCCCTGCGATGTTGCTTCCGGAGCGGGATAGCTGATTTCGGCACTGTATTGATAGATAATCGGACCGACACTGAGAAAGAAGAACCCGAAGACAAAGCCCGAAACCAGCAGCAGCGGATAGGTCACGGCAAAGGTCAGCCCCACGAGGGTCGGAAACGTAATAATCGTGCTGAGGATGATAAAGAACTTCCGCTTGCGCTTCTTGTCTGAAATCGGAGGAATCACCAGGCAGCCAATGATGCCGCCCACCATAATCAGCGCCCCCAGATTCCCTGCCTGAACAATGGAAAACCCCCGTGGTGCAATCATCTGCTCGATCCAGGTGGTAACCGCGTTAAACATGCCAAGCCCGAAGAAAAAGATGATCAGCAGAAGAATCATGTTGGACTGCTTGAAAATGTGTTTGAGGCCTTCAAATACGAGGACTCTTTCTGTATCCACTTCTGAGGGCGGTGTGGGCGGTTTTTCCCTGACGAAAATGAGATAGGTGACAACAAAAAACAGAGTAACAAAAGCATAGATTTTCAGCATTCCTGGAATGCCGTACTCGATCGTCAAAAGCGGTGTTACGGCCAGGCCTGCCATGATGCCGATAAACTGGGCAAGTGCTGCAATCCCGGCTGCGGTAGCACGCTCTTCAAGGGGAAACCACCGGGCTGCCATGGCCGTGATCGAGTTGAGAATAAACGGCTGCGCAATCGAAATACCGATCATGGAAATCAGCACCCAGGTGAAGCTGTCGGACGCAAAACCCCGCGTCAGGGCGAATATACCGGTGAGGATCACGCCGAACCCGACCCCTTTGCGGATTCCATATGTATCGATCGCCCAGGATGCGGGAATGGATATAAAAAGATAGACAATCATGAACATCATGGAGAGAAGACCGATCTGCATGGCTGAAACCTGGTAGAACTCAGCCGCCTCGCTGGTGATAGGGGCAAAGGTGATCCACAACATCTGCATGATCAGCTGAATCATGGAGAAGAAGAAAAGAACTATCCATCGATACTTGTATACGGTATATGCCTGTTTTTCCATAAGCTGCAATCCCTCCCTCTGAAAAGTGTTGGTTTCGATCTAAACCCTCCACCTCTGGTGGCTGACTTGAAAAAGAAAGGTTCTACCGTTACGGCGTGAAATAAAATAGGCTCTTCCTCCGGGGAAGTCCTTTGGGGCAAAACTGGAGGGAGAACCAGCGCATTATTAAATGAGTATATCGCATGTACGACGGGATTGCAAATACCATGTGGTAATTGTTCCCAAATACCGACAGGGTCAATGCGATTAATATGGCAGCAAACACTGTAATTCCGGTAATCCTCTGATAGCATGATAATTTTCTTCATTATTGTTTTTTTCCGGATTGATGGGTAAACGATTTGGAATCTGGTTTTCTGACATCATAAATTCAATCGATTACAGCGCAAAATTTGAATTTTTCTGATAAAAATTTATATTCAATATCAGTGAGGTTCTTTTGATGTAAACTTTAAGGCGGGCGGTGGACGAATGTGTCCGGGCGTTGGCGCGCAGGATTTTTCCAGGAAACAGGCAGAGGCCCGTTTATAGAAGAAATAAGTGCGTTTCGGGCGGTGAGTGTTGAACAGATCTTTTGGTGGTAAAAAATCATGATCTTAGGGATTTTAAAAGAAATCAAGCCAGAGGAAAACAGGGTGGCGATGACACCTGCCGGTGTAGAGATGTTGCGCAATAAGGGTCATTCTGTAATAGTGGAGCGAAATGCCGGCATGGGCAGCGGGTTTGAAAATGAGGCATACCTGCACGCCGGAGCCGAAATCGTGGAAAAGGCAGAAGAAATTTATGAACGAAGCGAAATGGTCATGCATGTCAAAGAGCCCCTGCCAGCCGAATATAAGTGGATAAGAGAGGGGCAGATAATATTTACCTACCTGCACCTTGTTACTTCGAAGGAACTGACACAGGCCCTGATCGAGAGCCGGGCAGTGTGCATTGCTTATGAAACCATCCAGCTCTCAGATGGCTCGCTTCCCCTGCTTACCCCGATGAGCGAGGTGGCCGGCCGGATGGCCATTCAGCAGGGGGCCAAATATCTGGAGAGAACCCATGGCGGCCATGGGGTTTTACTGGGCGGGGTCCCGGGGGTGGATCCAGGCAACGTCTTAATTATCGGCGGGGGCACAGTCGGCGTCAATGCCGCCAGGATGGCATGCGGACTTGGTGCCAAGGTCTATATCCTGGACACGTCTTTAGAGCGTCTGCGTTATCTCAGTGACATCATGCCGGCCAACTGTTTTATGCTGGTTTCCAATCCGGCAACACTTCGCGAACAGATCCAGCGGGCTGATGTCGTGGTCGGGGCCGTGTTGATCCCTGGGGCAAAGGCTCCAAAACTTATAACACGGGATATGTTAAAAAGCATGAAAAAAGGGTCGGTCATGGTGGATGTGGCTATCGATCAGGGCGGTTGTTTTGAAACCTCCAGGCCCACCACGCATTCGGATCCAATCTTTACGGTAGAGGGGATTGTTCACTACTGTGTGTCCAATATGCCAGGCGCTGTTCCGCGGACTTCGACCATGGCCCTGACCAATGCAACCATGCCATATGCGGTAGAACTTGCAGACAAAGGCTGGAAAGGAGCCATGAAGGAAAGACCTGAATTCAAGGCAGGAGCCAACGTGGTACACGGGGCAGTTACCCTTCGGGCCGTGGCCGAGGCATTTGATCTGGAATATAAAAATATAGAAAACTTGCTTTAATGTGCCCGGCACAATGGCCGGGCCGGGAGCTCACGGGGGTGTTTGCCTGTGAATACTAAGTCCTTGCCTCCGCTTCGCATCTCATGGCTCATGTGGGGAATGGCAGCGATTTTTTACCTGCTGGGATTTTTCCAGCGTGTGGCCCCGGGAGTGATGACAGACGAGCTAATGCGAGATTTCGGCATAAGCGCGGCAGCCCTGGGAAACCTTTCAGGGTTTTACTTCTACAGCTACGTTGCAATGCAGATACCCACCGGCATCCTGGCAGACACCTGGGGGCCTAGGAAGCTGTTGTCTACAGGGGCGGTTGTTGCAGGCGCGGGCACAATATTGTTTGCCGCAGCCCCGGGGCTTTTCTGGGCGTCAGCAGGCCGTCTGCTGATAGGCGGCTCTGTGGCGGTGGCATTTGTCGGCCTGCTGAAACTGGCTGCCAACTGGTTCCCAACGAGGTATTTTGCAGCAGTAACAGGGGCGGCGCTTTTTGTGGGAATGATAGGCGCGGTTTCAGCGGGTTTTCCCCTGCGGATGCTGATGAATATTTACTCCTGGCGCGGCATTATGCTGGCGGTGGCTGCTGTGACTCTTGCCACCGGGGCCATGATATGGATATTTGCAAGGGATGACCCCTTTGAAAAAGGATATGCCCGCTTTATAACCCCTGAAAACGATTCAGGCACGCCCCCTGCTGCACGCCTGATCCTGCAGAACCTAAAAGAGGTTTTTTCTTACAGAAACACCGGCCTGCTTTTTTTTATCCCTGCGGGAATAGTGGGTGCAACTCTTGCGTTTGCAGGGCTGTGGGGGGTTCCCTATCTTTCCACCCATTACGCAATGTCTCCATCCCGGGCCTCGGTGCTGACCTCGGCCCTGCTGGTGGCATGGGCTGCCGGCGGTCCCGTGTTCGGATGGATGTCAGACCTGGTGGGCAAAAGAAAGCCGCTTTACATCCTCGGATGCAGCCTATGCCTGGGGGGCTGGTCGGTGATATTTTATTTGCCCGGCCTGCATTTTTATGCTCTTTTTGCGGTCCTTGCAGCCATCGGTTTTTTTTCAGGATGCATGGTGGTGAGTTTTGCCTTTGTGAAGGAATCCGTGCCCCTGAGGCTGGCAGGCACGGTATCAGGAGTGGTAAATATGGGAGTGATGACAGGACCCATGATTCTTCAGCCTGCAGTAGGAGCCGTTCTGGACACAAACTGGCAGGGCGGCATCGAAAACGGGATCAGATTATATTCACTTGGAGCGTACCAGAGGGGTTTTGCCCTCATTATGGGATGGCTTCTGGTTTCACTTATCCTTTTATTTTTCACCCGGGAGACAAGCTGCCGCCAGCAGGCATAAAAACCGGGCCCGCCGAAAAGACTGGACAGCAAGATATTGATAGCAATTTTTGGGTAAAATCTTGGGAAAAAATACGCCGGAAACAGGTTAAAATTTACAGGCTCGGGTGGACAAACTTGGCCAATATTTTTCTTGCCGTTTTGGCCAATTCCGTTCTGGTAAACGGTTTCATCATGAAACCCTCAACTCCCGGGTACCCGTTTTGAGGTATCCCGGCTTCTTTCCAGGTAGTGCTCCGAAATTCCACATCCCGTATAGCTTACTGTGATCCGGAAATAATTTCCGGGAGATATCTCCGGATATTTTTTCCCGATATTTTCATCAAAACTCACAGGCTCCACACTCACTTCCAAGACACCGCCTTGATCACTATACTCTGAGAAGCTGGACTGCTGGCTTGATGCTTTTTAAAAAGCTCTGTACAAAAGGGGCTTTCCCCTCAAAATTCAATCGATTACAGCGCAAAATTTGAATTTTTCCGAAAAAAAATTTATATTAAGAATAAGCCCTTGCAGGGGGGATACTGACAACGGATGAACGAAATCAAAAGCCGGGACAGGATTTTTAAATCCGGTCTTGCCGAATTATCTTTTCATTTAAACAAAAAGGAAGAAAAGGATATGTATAAAAAAATCATGGTTCCGCTGGATGGTTCAGACGTTGCCGAGTGCGTGCTGCCCCATGTGAAGGCTTTCATCAAAGGATTCAATATCAGTGAGGTTCTTTTGGTGCGTGTGGTTGAACCTGTCAAACCCGATTTAAGGGTTTATGATAACATTTTCAACGAGGACTTTATACGCCAGGCCCATAAAATCTGGAAAGATATAGAACAACAGGAAAAGACTTCAGCCAGAAATTACCTGGAACAGGTCTCCGAACAACTTAAAAGAAAAGGAACCACTATACGTTCGAAGGTTCTGGTGGGCAATGATGAGGCCAAAAACCTTGCTGACTGCGCTGAATCGAGTGGCGCAGACCTTATTATTATGGCCACCCATGGATATTCCGGAATAGCACGCTGGGTAACGGGCAGCGTGGCAGAAAAACTTTTTAGATCTGCAGGTGTGACGGTACTTATGGTGCGGGCCGCCGAGGCTGGAGGCGGAGTTTAGCCTTGCGGAAAAATTTATAAAAATCAGGAGGTTTAAATGTCCGCCCCTGAAAACCCAAAAGTGTCCCAAAATATGGACATAGAAGAGGAAAGGATGAAGTCGTTAAGGCGGGTGGTGGACGAATGTGCCCGGGAGTTGTCAGAGCAGGATCTTTCCAGGCAACAGGCCGAGGCCCGGATTGAGAAAACCCGCGAGCAGGTGCTGGAGTTGTTCCCGGGAAAAGGAGAACAGTTCGAACTGATTTACCGGCCGCGATTTGAAAGAATAATCCAGGATAAATAAAATGTTACGATCCGCGGTTTTTTTTAACTCATACACAGGAGGGTAAAGAATGGCTAAAATAATGATCGGTTATGCCAGCAGGACCGGAAAAACAGAAAAAATGGCTGAGGGAATTGCAGAAGGAATTCGGATGAACGGACATACTGCGGAGCTGCGTAAAATTTCAGACATCAAAAATGAAGAGGAAATGGAAGGTTACGACGGGTATGTATTCGGCTGCCCCACATATCACCGGGATATGACCCCCGGCATGAAAAACTTTCTGTTTCTGGCAGAAAGGCTGAACCTTGTCGGAAAGATAGGCGGTGCGTTCGGGGCATATACGCATAGCGGTGAATCCGCTTCCATGGTTTTTGATACCATGGAATTTGTTTTTAAAATGGACATGACGGATCTTAAGGCCCTGAGTTTGAAAGAGGCTATAATTGAAACCGACGAAGGATTGAAAGCATGTCAGGATTATGGCAAGGCCTTGAGCGAGAAATTCAAGAATTGAAACAAATCTCCTGAGAATTACCAAATTTTTGAAGGTAGGTTTTTCGTGAAAATTACAGATGTGGTCTGCAGCCCCCGGAAGGGGGGAAACACGGAAATACTGGCAGAACGGGCCTTAAACGCCGCCAGGGAGAAAGGCGCTGAAACCGAAATGATCCTGGTGGCCGACAAACAAATAATCCCTTGTGATGCCTGCGAAGGTTGCCTTATGGTTAACCGCGTTTCAAAATAGTCAATCAAAAGGTTTGAACAACTTGTGTGCCGAGCCCGGGGGCGCCTTCAATTTGATATCCTGATATATTGAGCGCTTCGGAGACCTCTCATTTCAGGGGGCGGTCCGCGGACCGCCCCTCCTGATTTTCTTTTGCCTTAAGGCAGATGCATAAAAAAGACTTTACTCTGTCCTAAAAATCCTTGAAATCCTGATCATCCAGGGGAATCACCTGTTCGGCGGAATTTGCCTTCGCGTTGCCTTGTCTTGTTTTGCTGCTCCATTGTGTATCGCCCTTTTCATCCTTTTTTAAGGAAGATTTTTGATTCCGGTTCAATGCCTGATGCCTGGTTTGCCCGGTTTGATGCGCCTGCTTCCGGCCGCGGTCCTGATCGGAATTGCCGCCGGCGATATGTTTTTTAATGCTGCTTCCGCCAACCACGCCTTCTAATTCTGCCACCATTTTTTCCATCTCTGTGGCCTGGGCCGACAGCTCCTCGGCGGCACTGGCAGATTCTTCTGAATCCGCGGCATTCTGCTGGACAACCTTATCCATTTCGGAAACCGCTGTATTCACCTGATCTAGGCCCTGGGCCTGTTCCTTGGACGCTGCTGTAATCTCGGAGATCAGCGTGTTGACCTTTGAGGAGCTTTCCTTGATGGAGTTTAGTTGGGTGGCCACTTCTTCCGCCACGTTCACCCCGTTTCCTGCATTTTCCTGGGATTTTTCAATTAGCTGAGAGGTATTCTGGGCGGCTTCCGCACTTCTTTGAGCGAGATTGCGCACTTCCTCGGCCACCACTGCAAAACCCTTTCCGGCCTCCCCGGCACGGGCGGCTTCAACAGCCGCATTTAAGGCCAGCAGGTTTGTCTGGAAGGCAATGTCATCAATGGTCTTGATAATCTTAGACGTCTCGTTTGAAGACTCCTTTATTTCGTTGATGACTGTATTCATGCGCTGCATTGAATCAACGCCCTTTTCCACCACAGATACCGTCTCTTTAACCGCGCTGTCTGCCTGATCCGCATTGTTTGCGTTTTGCCTTGTCTGGGAGGCCATTTCCTCTATTGAAGATGAAGTTTCCTCAAGGCTCGAGGCCTGTTCGCTGGAGCCTTCTGCCAGGGATTGACTTGTGGAGGCAACCTGGCTCGAAGCGGAAGAAACCTGCTCAGAACTTTGGTTGAGGCCTCCTACGATATTCATTATCCGTCGACTCAGGCCGTTTGAGAAAAATATTACAACAAACAGAGTTATTCCCAGGAAAACCAGAGTCATCACGGTGATGAAATTCCGGATAGCGTTCGAGGCGCTCATGAAGTCATCGGCCATCTGGGTTGTTATGACACTCCAGCCTGTAAGATTAACCGGGGCAAACCCGCCGATTTTTTCGTCGCCTTGGTAAGTATAAGGCTTTACGCCGGTTTGTCCGGCCAGTGCAGCCCGGGAGATTTCCCCCATACCTGGCAAATCTTTTACATTGGTTTCCAAAATGATGTTATCATCGGGATGGACGACGACCATTCCATTCTGGTCCACCATAAACGGATACCCGGTTTCACCGATCTTTACGGATGCAATCTTTTCAGCAAAAAATTCGGTTTTCACGATGGAGACAAGAGCCCCTAAAAATTTCCCGCTTGTGCTTTTTACCGGAGCAGCCACCGGGACGACGGGTTTTCCGGTTACCTTTGATTCAATCGGGGTGTCGACGATCGCCTGCCCCTTCTTTACCTTCTGGAAATACGACCGATCCGAAACCGAAATGTCCTTTAAACCTTTCAGGGAATCAAAAAATTATATCGGCTAGATGCCCAAAAAATTTAATCCAAAATCTATTTCATTCCTTATTTTGGCGGACCTTCCCGCAACCATAAAAGTCGAGAATTTATCTCGGTTGCAGATACCATCGAGTTCTGGAAATCCGTGAATCATTGCAGGGGTAAGCCTTCCTTGAACTTAAACAAATTATCTGATTTCTGGATGGACACTGATTAATATAGGATTTGAAATGGTTTACGTTTAAAAGCAGCAGCTCGGCCGCTGGCTTTCTGTCGGCTTCAGCTATAATTTCCTCTCCGCTGCCTTCGATGGTCAGGGCCTGTGGCCTATCGGTTTCCCGGGAATCAATGAGCAGGCTGCCCTGGGGATTGCGGCTGATGTTTTGAAATTTTCGGGTTTGGCGGTAGGTTACCATAATAAACCGGGTGCAATCCTTTTCGGTGGCATAGGCCATCAGGGAACAGTACGGCAGGCCGTCGACGGCCGTGGCCAGGACGCAATGCTGTTTGTTCCGGATAAGGGTTTTAATATCATCCCGCATAACGATACTTTTTTGTACAGATAATGCTTTGTCGTACGGGATTTTGTGCGCCTCGATCAGGGCCTGAATATTCAATGTGTGTTTTACTGTTTCAACTTCCAATATTTATTTGCAACTGTCTGGACCATGTTTACAATTATGTTTAATGCAAGAACATACAGGCAGTTGAAAACATTGCGTGAAATGGCCTGTGATCTTGAAATCTTTGTATAGGACAGTACAGCATGGAATTAAAAGAGGAAGGAAAAAGTGGCAACAGCTCAAATTTTTTGTATGAACACATTTAACCAGAAAAGGAGATTTTACAATGGAAGCAAAAGATTATTGTAATTCAATGGCAGCAGAACTGACCGCCTGGAAAGCCAAACTGTTTGACGTAATTAGCAGGACCGATAAAATGGGCACTGCGGAAAAGGACAAAGTCTGGGAATACTTTAATGAGATGAAGATTGTAATCCAGGATCTTGAAGACAAGATCGAGTCGCTTCGTACAGAATGCCCGGCAGATTGGAGTCCGCAGAAGAAGGAAATCGAGGACGCACATGTGGATATGCGTTCCAAATACGAAGAAACGCTTCAATATATAGGGAAAGCATCACCGATATCCGTTCCCGGCTAACGGTTTGGCCACAAATTAAACGCCTATCCCCACGCCCGCTTTCATCCTGCGGGCGTGGGTTTTCAATTCTACCGCCGGCGACTTTCGGGGTCTGAAAATAGATTACAATCTTTATTTATCTCTTCTTGATAATAAAGTCCAGCAGGCTAAAAACTTCCACGCTCTGTGGTAATGCTCCCCTTATTGCAAAGAAAGTTTCCGAACAATACCTGGCGGGATAGACCCGGTGCCCTGCTGACGTTTTTGCTGCTTTTTTATCTCCTTGCGGGCCACACAATCCGGGTTTTTCCGACCGTGATATGAAATGTTTTTTTTTAAAGGTTTTTAACTGGTTGACATTTAAAACCAAAATCATTATGGAAACGGGAGATTTCAGTTTAATGTCATTTTTATCTGCACAGAAAATCAGGAGGGACCAATGACCCGGAAAAAGCGCGAACCCAGTTTCGATGCGATGATCAACCTTTTCATTAAGAAATACGATATAGCCACAAAGCAAGACATCGACCGCCTGGCCCGCAAAATTGACAACCTGGAAAAAGCCCTGTCAAAAAAGTCCGGTGCCGGAGCTTCAGGTTCCAGGGCGAAAAAGAGCCCATCTGCCGGAGAAGTTGTGCTGAACGTCATCAAAGATATAGGAAATGGAGCCACCTCCGCAGATATAAAGGCGCAGACGGATTATGATGATAAGAAAGTCCAGAATATTGTGCATCGATTAAACAAGGAAGGAAAGATAAAGCGCAAGAAGCGGGGTGTGTACGTGGCTGTTTGATGGCTGGATGGACACTAAAAAATACTAAAAAACCCCGGTGAACGAGGAACTATAATTTCGCTCACCGGGGTTTTTTCACTTTAATGAGTCCTTAAAACCGGAAACGATTTCGGGATTATATCAGCAATTCACTGCTGCTAAAGGATTTTTCATTTTGTTCAGTTTTTGAGTTAAACAGCACAGGCTCCCTGATTTAATTTGTAAAGATGGAAGGGGTTTTGATATAAAAATTTTTGCCAGAAATTGACTTCCAGGGAAGTGCTGCAAAAACATCAGGCGAGGTGAGGAGCTTTTTACGAGACTATCATGAATTGAAAGACGAGGAGGGAGAAAATGATCAGGACGGTTGAACAATACCTTGAGAGTTTAAACGACGGCCGCGAAATATGGTGTCTGGGGGAAAAGGTAAAAGACGTGCGGACCCATCCCATCCTCGGCAATATCATCAGGACCGCGGCACTGGATTACGTGTTTCCCAATCATCCTGACTACCGGGATCTTTTTGTCACGCAGGACGAAGATGGCGAGGATATAAATTTCCTGTTAACCGCGCCCAAAAACTCCCAGGAGCTTTTGCGCAGGCGCGAGTGTTTCGTGTCAGCTATGCGCAGCGGAGGCGGCGTGCTGCTCCACTGCATGGGTGCAGACGCCCTGGCAGCCTTTACGGTCACTGCCAATGCAATGGACCGTGAACTGGGAACCGATTACAGCGAGCGCGTTGAAAACTACAGAAAGCATCTCATGAAGCAGGACCTGGGCATTACAGGCGCGGTTACAGACGTCAAGGGAGACCGGAGCCTTCACCCCTCCAGGCAGAAACAGCACCCCGACTATTACCTGCGGGTTGTGGAAAGGACCAATGACGGCATCATTGTCAGGGGTGCCAAGGTTCACATAAGTGCAAGCCCGTGTGCCAACGAGCTGCTCTGCCTGCCCTGCCGCACCCATGGCGAGGAGGACAAGGACTACGCGCTTGCTTTTGCAGTGCCGGTCAATACGCCCGGGGTCAAGCTGCTGGCAGTTGAACCAGTATCAAGGACCTATGGCGAGGAAGGGATGTTTGATTATCCAAAAACCAGCACCACGCCGCCCACAGAGAGCCTGATAGTTTTCGACGACGTGTTCGTGCCCTGGGAGCGGGTGTTTATGTGCGGCGAATGGCAGTATTCAAGAACACTGGCTTATGCGTTTGCCAGTTATCACCGTCTTTTCGGCACCTGCAAGATGATAGGAAAGCTTGAGGCAATCTCCGGCGCGGCAGCGCTTGCTGCAGATTACAATGGCGTGGATAAAGCCGATCATGTCCGCAAGAAGCTTTCCTGGATGGCCATGATCGCCCACATGGTAAAGGAACTGGGCAAGGCAGCCTGCATGGATCCGGTAAAAGAGTTCGGCCATGAAGTAGTCATGCCGAACCGCATGTCCATCAATTCTGCCAAGTATACCTTTGCCAGCAATTTCCACCAGATGTGCCAGTACGCCCAGGATATCGCAGGCGGCCTTTCCACAACGGTGCCGGCATACCGGGACTGGAACAACGAGGAGATCCGGCCCTACATTGAAAAGTACCTGAGCGCCAAAGACGGCGTGCCGACCGAGGACAGGCTGCGCCTTATGCGGCTGATAAAGGACATGACCGGCAGTTACTGGCAGATCGACACCATTCACGGCGAAGGTTCAATGGCTGCACAGCAGATGTTTCTTTACGGCAGCGCCGATTGGGATCAGCTTAAAGCTGCGGCCAAGCGGGCTGCCAGTATCGACGGCTGGCAGGAGGATCCGGTATACGGCAGTCTGCTCTCAGAAGATCTGGTTGAGATGCCTGCCGTGGACGCGTCTTATGAGTCTGTTCCAGCGTCAAAAAGGTAGAGATTTGAGTGTCTACTCGGATTTAACCGATGCCATTTTGCTGTTGAGTCCTTTGGAGCGGTTTTTGCGATAGTCGGCCTTCATCGTAAGATAAATGCGGTCGCAATCATTTTGCAAATCTTTAAAACATTGATCCACAACCGCGTAAACCGCCGTCCATTCGCCTTCAATGCAGGTTCCCATGGGGTTTAACTCATAAGACAGACCGCTGTCTTTGATAATTTTAATGGCCCTGGCGACATAAGGGCTGACACTGACGCCTTTATCCATGGGAAAGATGGATAGTTCAACGATAACGCTCATAAAACCCCCCTTTTTAATGACTTTTTACTAATTTAACTGCCACCGGTTTGTTTAGCAAATTAATCAATCGGATTTGCATTTGACAGCGGGAGGATTAGTTTTTTTATACGTTTATTAAATGATTAGAAGCAAGTGATACTTATGCCAGATATTGTTGAGAACCCGGAAAACTATTTCAGGCAATTGGTCCCTGAGCGCGATGCCCTGTTAATGGACCTTGAGGCAGAAGCCGATGCGGAAGGCATTCCGATTGTGGGACCCGTGGTGGGAGGACTGCTGTTTGTGCTGGCACGCGCGACACGGGCACAAAGCATACTGGAGCTGGGAACAGCCACGGGATATTCCACCATCTGGCTGGGGCGTGGATGCAGCCAGGCGGGCGGACGGATTCTGACATTGGAATATGATGCAGACATGGCCGAAAGAGCCAGGAAAAATATTGCCCGGGCAAATCTTTCCGAAACAGTTTCTGTCTGCCGGGCCGAAGCAATTGAGATGCTTCCCGGGCTTACAGGCCAGTATGATATGGTTTTTATGGATATCGAGAAACAGGATTACAGGGCTGTTTTGGGGCAGTTGGAGCCGCTCGTCCGGCCGGGAGGATTACTGCTTGCCGATAACACCGGGTTTAAAGATGCCGACGCCTTCAACCAGGCCATTTTTTCAGCTTCCGGCTGGGAAAGTGTTCAAATTTTTTCTTATCTTCCTAAACATTCCGGCATTTATGACGGCCTTTGTTTTGCCGTTCGCCTTTAGCTCTTTTTAAAAGCCGTTTTATGCCACTGCGAACCTCCAAAGCCATCGCACGATATGAGAGGCTTCCAAGGAAGTCCTTTTTTTGCGCTCTCACGAAATTGCACTTCGTTGCCCTGACGGCGGTGCGGAAAAGCGGGTTTCCGAGCGGAAATCGAGGCTCCAGGAGGCTCCTGGAGCGAGGAAACTCCTTTTCCGCGCCGCCGATCAGCCAAGGTGCTTACGGATTTCCTTTCTGCAAAAATACCGCCCTGGTGGGATAAACAGCTTTTAACGAAGATCCACCTTTCGGATTTTGCCGGAGCCGGTCTTGGGCAATTCATCAACAAACGAGATAGCCTTGGGCGTTTTAAATCCGGGCATACGCTTCCTGCAAAAGTCTATAAGCGTTTTTTCATCGGCGGAAGAGCCCGATTTCAGGCTGACCACCGCCTTGGGCACTTCCCCCCATTTGGGATCGGCCATGGCAATCACCGCGCATTCCAGAATATCCGGGTGGGTGTATAATACGTTTTCCACCTCTATTGAAGAAATGTTTTCCCCGCCGCTTATGATGATGTCCTTGGCCCGGTCCACAATGAACACATAGCCCTCCTCGTCCACGGTGGCCAGATCGCCGGTATGAAAATAGCCGTTTCTGATGGCTTTTTCCGTTTCTTCGGGCAGCTTCCAGTAGCCCTTCATGACATTGTCGCCCCGGACAATGATTTCGCCTACAGTCTGATTATCCCAGGGAACCTGGTTTCCGTCTGCATCCACCACCCTTAGATCAACCCCCGCAACTTCCAGGCCGGTCCGGGTGATGTGATCCATTTGCTTTTCTTCCGGGGCGTCTTTTAAGGTATCCTTTAGATTGCCCACGGTGAGAAGCGGGGTGGTTTCGGTAAGCCCGTAGCCCGATACATAGCGGCAGCCCAGGACTTCGGTCATCTTTTTTGCATTGGCCGGCGACATCGGGGCGCCGCCCACCATGATCCATTCCAGGCAGGAAAGATCGTATTTGTCAATATCGGCAACATCGAGCAGGAAATTAATCATGGTCGGCACCATCATGGCCGCTGTTACCCTTTCATCGGCAATTGTCTGCAGAACCTGCCGGGGCTCGAACTGGCGCTGCATTACATGGCTTCCTCCCTGGAAAGTCACAGACCAGATAAAGAAGGCGTCTGCCAGGTGAAACAACGGGGCAATGTGATACCAGGTTGTGGCATCTTCTAATTGAAAGGAAATAATCGTGGTCAGGGCGTTTGTATAAATGTTTCTGTGGGTGAGCATAACCCCCTTGGGCCGCCCGGTGGTTCCCGAAGTATAGTAGAGGTTTAACATGTCGTTTTCATCTGCCGGCTCATAAAAAAGCTGTTCATTGGAGGACTTTTTGATAAGATCCTCGTATGTGCCCGCAATCCAGTCAGCATCAGCAGGGCCGTCGGCGATATAGAAATAACGGACCGTGGGCACCTCATCCTTGATTTTTTCTATCACGGGCTTGAAATCAGCGTGAAAAATGAGCATCTCGGCTTCCGAGTCATTTAAGATATAGGAATAATCATCCGGGTAAAGGCGTATGTTAAGAGGAAGAAGCACGCGGGCGGCCTGGGCGAGGCCGAAATAAAGCTCCATGTAGCGGTAGGTGTTGTAATCAAGAAACGCCACCCGGGCTCCCTGCGAGATGTTTAAGTCATCGAGGGCGTGGACGACCTGATATACACGGTCCTGGACCTGCTCATAGCTGAGGCGGATATCGCCGTCGACCACGGCTGTTTTTTTCGGATACAGCTTCACCGCCCGGTCCAGAATGCGTTTTGGCGTCATCGGCACTTGCATAATAACCTCCCCCCTTTTTCGGCTGCCGGCATGTCAAAAGCGGCTTTTATTATATGAGGGCAATGAAGGCCTCGTCAAGAATTGATGGTTTCGTAAAAAAGAATAATATGCCATATAAGATTTGATTGATAGCAGAGTGTTTCCGGTTTGCTCGCTTCGGTTAAAACCTGATTTTACCATTGATTGTCCGGATTTGGTTTCCGGCAAATACGGAATTGAATTTACTTATCATCCGGGCACATGGGAAGAAAAACTGCACAGGTTTAAAAATAATGAAGTCGATGTGATTACCGCCATCTCCCATACAGAAGAACGGGAAGTTTTTACAAGATACACCACCCCCTACGGGATCAGCAGAACGGGATCAGATAATAACGGTCTTGACTATAGAGTCCATAATGGTTTTAATATAATTGATGACTTCATAAAAAGTGCAATCCTAAAATCGGCTTTTTTACGAGACTTTCATCGTTAAACTGAAACGGACTCCCTGATAAGAGTCAGAGAAGAAGGAGGCAACATGGGCGCAAATAACAAGGTAGTTCTTACGGCAGCAATAACCGGCGTGCTTACCAGTCCAAAGAAATTCAATGTCCCGGTCACCCCAGAAGAGATGGCCGATGCCACGGAGCAGGCCTATAACCAGGGAGCAACGATAGTACACACCCATTTCCGAGACCAGGAAGAGGGTATTATGCCCACCTGGGATCTGGATGTTGTAGGTGATATACTATCGGCAATAAAAGAAAGGGTTCCTGACATACTTATTTGTATGAGTACCGGAGTGATGGGCGATGATATATCCGGACCATTGGCATGTCTTGAAACTTTTAAACCGGAGATGGCGGCCTGTAATGCGGGCTCCCTGAATTATTTAAAAGTGAGAAAAGATGGAAACTGGGCCTGGTCCCCCCTGATGTTTGACAACCCGGTTGAAAAAATTAACCGTTTTCTCGAAGTCATGAATGAAAACAATGTGATTCCCGAATTTGAGTGTTTTGATACCGGAATAGTCAGAAGCGTAAAAATGTTTAAAGCCAATGGGATGTTTAAAGGAGATGCCCATGTATCCTTTGTGATGGGCGTTGACAGCGGCATGCCTGCAAATCCGGACCTTTTGCCGATATTGATTAAAGAACTTCCGGAAAATGCGACCTTTCAAACGATTGCAACCGGACCTGTCCGGGAGAATATATGGAGCGTACATCGGCGGAGTCTGGAGCTGGGCGGAAATGTCCGAACAGGCATGGAAGATACTTTTTATTTGCCAAACGGCGAGAAGGCAAGAAATAATGGCGAGCTTGTCGAGGCCCTGGCCAATATCGTTAAAGAAGTCGGAAAAGAGGTGGCGACGCCGCAGGAAGCCCGCCGGATAATGGGTATTAATGCCTGATTACGAGATTGTAATCTTTGCCTCCAACGGGGCCAACAGCGTTTGGCCCCTTTATTAA
>JAGXLE010000156.1 GCA_018334855.1 Desulfobacterales bacterium
CCGCACAGTCGTGCATCGCAAGAGAAAACCGAATGCGGGAATTCCGGCGGGAGGCCTTGGGGGACAAGCTTAATGCCCTGATGGTGTGCGTGCACAACAGTGCCCGCAGCCAGATAGCCGCCGGCAGATCACCACCTTGAATGATCGGGTACAATCAGGGCGACTGGATGCCGCAGAAGTGTAATGCAGGCTCATGCCGGTACCCAATCGGCTTATCAATGATCTGATGGCGGAGATTGCCTATTATCCAAGTCCTCCAGCAGAAATTGAATATGCGGTCGCACGGGCGGTAGTTCTGTTTTGACAACTTCCCATATGATCCGCAAATCCACGCTGAAATATTCGTGAATGAGCTTATCACGCATACCTGCCATGTATTTCCAGGGCACTTCAGGAGCTTTTGCGCGCAAATCATCCGAAATCCGCTTTGCTGCTTCCCCGAGGACCTCCAGGCTACGGATTACAGCATTTATGGTCTTGCGATCATGGGCAAACATTTCAAAGGAAAGGTTATTGGTGAATTCGGTGGTCTCATCGATGGCCGTCAGTATGTCTTCAAGGTAGTCACGATACTCTCTTTTCATAACATGGCCACCTCGCTCAGTATTTGACGGCCTATATGCGGCTTTAAAGCGCCCCGGGTAACCAGATCAACTTTTTTGCCAAGATATTTGCCAAGCTGTTCTTCCAGCTCGAGGAACTTAAAAAACCCCACAGGGGAATGAAATTCTACCAGAATATCTATATCGCTGTCGGGGCCGGCTTCCCCGCGCGCATGAGATCCAAAGACACCCATGGCCGACACGCCGTACTGCTGTTCAAATTCCTTCCTATGGGCCTGTAAAATGGTTTCTATTTCAGTAAGATCTATGTGCTGCATAGTTATCACCTGATCAAATAACATATGAAAATAAATAAAACTCCTTCTTAAACAGGGTGTTGTTATTATTTTAATAATATAAACTCCGATGTTTGGTGTCAAACAAATCCCGTGTGGTGATGGGGTCAAATCTTTAATCTTGATAATTTGGCGGTCATATCCTCAAACTGTTGCTTTAAAGCGGCATCCGATTCCATACTGAGGCGTGACCGCTTTCGTGCGACGCTCACGGCGCTGCCGTCAAATCCACCGACAACTCTTCCCACCTCAGCTTGGATGACATCTTTTTCTTCCTTACTTATTTGTCATTTGTCAAAAATAAAGATTTGACCCCTTCTGACCCCTTCTGACGTAGCTGTTCAATTGCTTCCACATATGGCTTCAGGGCCATTTTATTTTTCGGCATCTGCAGGTCCTTTGCGTTATATCCCTAATTTTCGTTTTTGTTTAAGCAGCATTTTTTATATTTTTTACCGCTTCCGCATGGGCAGGGCTCGTTTCGTCCCACTTTTGGCGAGTTTCTTTTAAAAGCGCCTGCATGTCCCGGTTTTCCAGTTAAGCCTTGCTGCTTTCTTTGTCCTCTATAATTTCCTGCCAGTTTGTTTAATCTTCTCCTTTTTGCCTTTTGCCTTTCATACCGTTGCCTTCGGCTATTGTTTATCTCCGGGAGCTCCGGGATTTCCACCTGATGTATTTCGCTCAGGCATTCCAGCGAATCTTCAACCTCAGGGCAATCGTTCACCATATATGCATAAATATCTTGCAATGTTTCAATTCCTCTTTTATCGCCGATTCCTTTCAGACACCCGGCAAAAGCTTCACAGAAATCCAAATTATCATAGTCAGATTCCGCCTCCCACCGATCGACAGCAAGATCATATGCCTCTGAATAAGGCAGATATTGAAGCACGAAAAGACTCCCCCAAACCTCCAGTTCATGATTTTTTACAGCAGTAAGGAGGGGTTTGTCCGCTGATTCATCCAGCGCGTTTATTGCGCCTATAGCGTGATCGTGAATATAATCCAGCCTGTCTGAATTGGAAAGAACATAAATTAAATCAGGAACAAAGGCTGGATCACCAATATCTCCCATCATTTTCACCGCCCAGATGCCTCCCCAGTTTCCGTATCCTTTTTTTAATACCTCCTTGATTTCCGGTATCGGGGCAAGCTCTTTTATTTTTTTCTGAATTTTTGCCGGCAGACTGGGCCCGGCGTTTTCCATGGCATGGATAAGATCTTTTTTTTCCCAATTCGGTAAAAAAGCATTTATATAGGCGCCACGTTCTATGATTCCGAAATAAATTGAAAGAACAAAAGCGATAACCTCAGAACCTACATATGAAAACTCCGCAGCTTCTTTCCATAAAGCAGAACGCTTGGAAAGATCCTCCAAAAAAGTCATACACAATGTATCTTTCTCAAACAGATCTTTTAACTCATCGTCTGAATTGCTCCTGGAATAACGCTGGCTGATGATATTGCCGGCATCAGAAATGATTGATGATACGAAATCTTTATGCTCGCCATTTTTCAATGATTGGATCAGGCCATCCAGCATGGATGACCCAATTTGAATCTGTGGGTTATTGGTTAACAGATTGTTTAACGTGTCTGCCGGCTTGGATAAAATCTTATTTTCACCGCACTCCGTAAGATGAATAAAATATGAATCACAGCCTAAAGGAGACAATATATACCTCAAAAGAGCGCCGTCACGACTGTCCGGATCAAGATATATATCCATGATCAATTTCACGTCTTCCGGATTATAATGACGCAGCAAATTGTAGATTAGCGCGCCCGAAAAAAGAGGATCCCTGATCTGATTGGCAGCCGATTGAAGCGCAGCCCTGCATTTCTCCGAGCGCATCATGCCCAGGAAATCAAGGATCCCCAGAAACGTTTCTTCTGTTCCGGGGTTGGTAAATTTTTCCAAAATAACGTCTGTTGCCGGTTCATAATGCATTTTTGCAAGGGTGATGGCGCTATTGCTGGCTATAATTCCCTGGGTTGATTGAAATTTTTCCAGGATAGCCGGTGCATGATGGACAGCCTGATGGCGGGAAAGATATCTTAATGCATGGCAAACCATATGCTCGTCTTTATCATTTAGCAGACAAGACACCTGGTCCGCATATTTATAAGGAAACCGGTTATCCAAAGCATCAAGCGCCCAGCGTCGTACGATTCCATTTCTGTGCGTCAGATGATTTACGTAATCGTCGAAATCCCAAAGCTTATTCATTCCAAAATCCTTGTAAGTATGGGTTCACCCATTAAAGGGGCTGTCAATTTTTTGATCAGATCTTCCGGCATCCGATAATTTCCAGTATCTTTTATTCTTCCTTATTTGTCAAAAATAAAGATTTGACCCCCTTACCCCCTTAGTGCTTGCCGCCGGTTTTTCATTTTGGCTTGTTTTTTGAATATGTGGTAAAAAGAAAAGAAAGGACACAAATGTGGACAGATTTCAAGTCTGTCCCCCCTGGAAAAAGGAGATACACATGTTCTGCAAGGAAGCCGAATCAGCTTATCGTGAACTCATGGCCGGAATCGAGGTCAAGACCCTGGTCCACGGCGAAAAAACCCTGATGGCAAAATACCGCCTTAAAAAAGGATCACAGCTTCCGGAACACAGTCATCCCCACGAGCAGACCGGATTTCTTGTTTCAGGACAGATCCGGCTGTACGTGGGAGATGATGTGTTAGATGCCGGTCCGGGAGATTCCTGGTGCATTGCCGGCAACGTGGCCCATCGGGCCGAGGTGATCGAGGACGCGGTGGCCGTGGAGGTGTTTTCGCCTGTCAGGGAGGATTTTTTGAGTGAATAAATGCAAAGAAGTATTTCAGCCAGGTGATTTTTAAATGCAGACAAAAAGAGTCATCGAGTATATCGTGGACTGGCTGCGGCAGTATGCAGCCGATGCCGGCGTAAATGGATTTGTAGTGGGAGTCTCGGGCGGAATAGATTCCGCGGTCACTTCCACTTTGTGCGCCAGGACCGGTTTTCCCGTAATAGCGCTTGACATGCCGATTCGCCAGGCCGAAACCCAGAAAAGGCTTGCTGCAAAACACGTGTCCTGGCTTAAGGAGAGATTTGATAACGCGGCCGAGCAAACCGCCGACCTGACCCAGGTGCTTGCGGCATTTGAACAAAGCCTGCCCGCAGATATCCAGGACGATTTGACCATGGCCAACACCCGGGCCCGTATCCGCATGACAGCTCTTTACGCATATGCCACCCATCATCGTATGCTTGTTGCGGGCACCGGCAACAAGGTTGAGGATTTCGGGGTCGGCTTTTTCACAAAATACGGCGACGGGGGGGTGGATATCGCGCCTATTGCAGATCTCATGAAATCCGAGGTCTATGTCTTCTCC
>JAGXLE010000006.1 GCA_018334855.1 Desulfobacterales bacterium
TGATCACCTGCACCATAGAGTTTGATCACCATGCCATAGGGCGGCAGAGCTATCAAATCGAGCTGGGAGATGAACGCTTTGACACCGAGATATCGGGAGCAGGACCTTCGGCTTCATGCACGAGCTCGAACTTCTTCAGTTCTATGGCCTGGGCAGAGGAGGATCGCTTGAAAATGCAGTGGCCATAGACGAAACCGGCGTAGTCAATGAGGAAGGGCTGCGCTGGCCCGACGAATTTGTCCGCCACAAAATCCTTGACTGCATAGGAGATTTTTCACTGCTGGGGCTGCCGATCCTGGGCCATATAACGCTTCACAAGTCGGGCCACAATTTCAACCACGAGTTTTTAAAAGCCTTTTTCAAAAACAAACAATCCTGGAAAACCTCAACAATTGAAACAATCGAAGCTGCCACAGCCTCGCGATAATTGAAAACATCGGACAGACAAGGACCCGAAACGGCTCCGCACCGGAGATAAAATGTCTTTACGTTTTACAGCTGTTAAATTATTTGCAGCGGTTCTGCTGCTGAGCGTAAGTCTGCCCGCCCCCCTGCAGGCCCAGCAGGCCCGTCTCACCGATATGGTGGCAAGCAATACCCGCGACAACCTTCTTCTTTTTGTCAAGGTAGAGGGCGCTTTTACTGAAAAAATGAAAGAAGCTGTATTAAACGGAATCCCAACATCTTTTTCCTTTATCGTAACCCTGGAAAAAATAAACCCCTTTTTTTTGCCGAACAAAACCGTGGCGGAAAAAAAAGTCACACATACCATCAAGTATGAAACCCTCAAAAAGAAATTCACGGTAAAGCGTTCATGGGAAGACAACCGCGCCCTGACCACGGATTCCTTTAAAGAGGCCCAGCAGTGGATGTCTGAGATAAAAAGCCTGCCCGTGGCATCGCTTAAAGAGCTGAAAAAGGACAAGCGCTACAGGCTCAGCGCAAAAGCAGAGCTTGACACTGTTGAACTCCCTTTTTTCCTGGATTACATTTTCTTCTTTGTATCTCTCTGGAACTTTGAAACCGACTGGAAAAGCATTGAATTCGTCCATTAAAGACCGGCGGAAGAAGATGTTTGTCCTTGTTTTTCAAAGCACACGCAAATGAAACAGAATCGATATATTATACCCAAGCCCCCGGATATGGCGGCTGACCGTCTCCGCCGTAGACGTGACTTTATTATCATAGGCATAGTGCTCGCTATTGTCTGCCTGCTGTCATACCTGATTATCCAGCCGATGATGACCGGAACAAACATGCCGGTATCGAACATGATGCTGATGTTTATCCTCATCAACATCAATATGCTGCTTATTATTCTGCTGATATTTCTGGTTTTCCGCAACGTGGTCAAGCTGTTCTACGAAAGGCGCAGCAGGATACCGGGGACAAAGCTTCGCACAAAACTGGTTGCCGCATTTATTTCTCTGAGCCTGCTTCCCGCGGGCGTACTTTTTGCTTTTTCGCTGCATTTTATAACCACCAGTATCGAGTTCTGGTTTCAGGTGCCCATTGAACAGGCCCTGGACAACTCGCTTGCCGTGGGCAGGAGCATGTACCAGCACGTGGAAAACAACAACCGGTTTTTCCTGGAAAAAGCCGCCTACCAGCTCAGTACCCGCAAACTGCTCGCATCTGAGAACAAAGACGATCTGGCCAATTACGTGCAGGTGGTGCAGCGGGAGTTTAACCTGGATGCAGTGGAAGCCTACAACAACAATTTCAAAAGGCTGACCTTCTCCACCGCCGAAAGGCTGCCTGCGGACTCGCTGTCCGCACTGGATGCCAACCATCTCCAGAAAGTCATCTCATCGTCATCTGCCACTACTTCCACTTCGGAACTGCTATCAAGCGGAGAACTGATCCGAAACATTTCCACAATTCCCTTCGGAACCAAGGAAATGGAAGTCAAGGGTTTTGTCGTTATCAGCGTTTTACTCCCTGCAGACATGGCCGAGCACCTGGACTCCATATCCCAGGGACTCGAAGAATACAAGCAAATAGAAATGCTCAAGCAGCCCATCCGTATTACCTACTACATCACTCTTTCGGTGGTGGCCCTGCTGGTCGTATTCTGCGCCATCTGGGTGGGGATGTATCTGTCACGCTCCATCACCATCCCGATCATGGAGCTTGCCGAAGGGACCAGGAAAGTATCGGAAGGAGACCTGACCTACAACATCAACGTGGTGGCAGACGATGAGATGAAGACACTGGTGGACTCCTTTAACCAGATGACAAGAGAACTGCGGTTTAACCGCAGAGAGCTGGAATACTCGGCCAGGAAACTCTACGAGCAGAATATGGAAATAGAAGAGCGGCGAAGGTACATGGAAATCGTGTTAAACAACGTATCCACCGGTGTGATTTCCATAGACGGCAACGGCCTGATCACCACCATCAATGCCTCGGCAGAGCAGATGCTGCAGATAAGCGCTTCTGACGTGATAAAGAAAAACTACAGGCAACTGCTCGAGAAGCAATATCCGAAGCTTGCCGGCGAAATAATGGAGCGATTTGAACAGCATGCCGAAGACAGTGTCTCAAAGTCGCTGCATCTTACCATCAACGGCCAGCGCCGGACCTTCAAGGTCAACTTCAACTCGCTAAAAGACGAATCCGGCCGGCACATGGGCATCGTGATAGTCTTTGACGACCTGACCGAACTTGAAAAAGCCCAGCGCATGGCAGCCTGGCGCGAAGTGGCAAGGCGTATCGCTCACGAGGTAAAAAACCCGCTGACACCGATTTCCCTGTCGGCCCAGCGCCTCAGGCGCAAATACCAGAAAGAAGTCAGCGACCCGGTTTTCCAGGAATGCACCCAGACCATTATCGATCACACAGACCTGATCCGCAACCTGGTTAACGAATTTTCCTCCTTTGCAAGGTTTCCCACTGCTGATCCGGTCCTCTGCGACCTGGCACCCATCATACATGAATCTATCGCACTCTACAGGGAAGGTCACCCGGCAATTGATTTTTCCGTGGAGATAGACGATGATCTTCCCCAGCTCAATCTGGACCGGCAGCAGATCAAGCAGACCCTGATCAACCTGATCGACAATGCTATTGCCGCCATCCGCGACCGGGGACGGATCATAATAACGGCAAAAATGGACGAGGCGCGGGAAAATGTCCGGATAACAATTGCCGACACCGGCTCAGGAATTCCGGATCAGGACAAGCCCTACCTTTTCGAGCCGGATTTCACCACCAAAAAATCAGGAATGGGTCTGGGCCTGGCTATTGTAAGCACCATCGTGGCAGATCACCACGGAAGGATCATAACGGAGGACAACCACCCGCAGGGCGCAAAATTTATAATTGAATTACCGGTATAAAAAGTTTTAAGTGTTAAGTATAGTCATAAGTGTTAAGTAAAATGATCAAGCGGGGGACTCTGTGACTGGTTCGGGCTTTTACATGTTCATGTGCAGGATTTAAACAAAGGCACGAAAAAAGGGATAGCATAGCATGTTTCCAACCATTTTGATCGTCGATGACGAGGAATCAATCTTAAAGTCGCTAAGCGGCATACTCATGGACGAAGGCTTTGAAACCATAACCGCCACCAACGGTTATGAAGCATTAAAATGCATGGAAGAACACGCACCTGACCTGGTGCTGCTCGATATCTGGATGCCCGGCCTTGACGGAATAGACACGCTCAGGGAAATCAAAAAACACCACCCCTATGTACAGGTCGTAATGATCACCGGTCACGGCACCATAGAAACCGCGGTAAGTTCCACTAAAATGGGCGCTTACGACTTCATCGAAAAACCGCTCAATATCGACCGGGTCATAGTAGCCATCAACAACGCTCTTAACTTCCGGAGACTTGAAGAGGAAAACCAGTTTCTGCGGAAAAAAAGCATAGAAAAGTATGCCATAACCGGCGATTGCCCGGCCACGGCAGAGCTGAAAAAACAGGTCGGCATTGCCGCGCCCACCGACGCCTGGATACTTATAACGGGAGAAAACGGCACGGGCAAGGAACTGGTAGCCCGCACCATTCACCAGCTATCCGGCCGTTCCGACAAGCCGCTGGTGGATGTTAACTGCGCGGCCCTTTCAGATGAAGGCCTGGAAAACGAACTGCTGGGTCATGAAAAAGGAGCTTTTTCCGGCGCGGCAACCAAAAAACACGGAAAATTTGAAATGGCCCATGGAGGAACCATTTTTTTCGACGAAATAGGCGACATGGGGATGAAAACCCAGGCAACCATCCTGCGGATACTCGAGGAAAGACAGTTTCAGCGCCTGGGAGGCGGCCGGACAATACCGCTGGATGTACGGGTGATCGCCTCCACCAACAAGGACCTGAAAAATGCTATAGATGAAGGCAAATTCCGCGAAGACCTCTACTTCCGGCTAAATGTCGTGCCCTTACACGTTCCTCCCCTGAGGGAGCGAATAGACGACATCCCGGCCCTGGTTGAAGTATTTCTTGCAAAGACGGCCGAAGAAAGCCGCACCACGCCGAAAAAAATGACCGGAGAGGCTATTGAGGCATTAAAACAGTATCACTGGCCCGGCAATGTCAGGGAGCTCAAAAACCTGGTGGAACGCCTGGACATAATGACCGGAAAAGACACCATTGACCTCGAAGACATTCCTGCACCCTATTACCAGGTGGATAAGAACGGAGAAAAAGCTGAGGAGCCCGGCCTTTATTCACTTTTTTCATACAACCGGCTAAAGGATGCCCAGCACGCCTTTGAGGAGGCATTTATAGCCAGGAAATTGAAAGACTTTGATTTCAATATATCAGAAACCGCCAAAAAGGCCGGTGTGGACAAGTCATACGTAAAAAAGGTCCGCCAGAAAATCTATCCCGCTTAACCCGTTAAAACATGCAGGTAATCGCAGGCCAATTCAAAGGCAGGAAACTGTTTGCCCCTCCGGGCCGCTCCACCCGTCCCACTTCGGGCAAAGTGCGCGAGGCGGTCTTTAACATCTGTGCAGATATTGTCAGGGGCGCCATGGTGGCGGACCTGTTTGCCGGCACAGGAGCCATGGGCATAGAAGCCTTGAGCCGGGGGGCCGGATACACGGTCTTTGTTGAAGCAGACCGGGGCGCCGCAGAACTGATCAAAAAAAATTTGGCCGTGTGCAGGGCGCTGGACCGTGCCTCTGTCTTCTGCCACGACCTTCGGCATGCCTCCAGGGTCCTGGAAAACGCAGGGGCCGCCTTTGATCTTGTTTTCATGGACCCGCCATACAATGCGGGCGCTCTTGGGCCGGCACTGCAAAACCTTATAAAAAGCGGGACTCTTGCGCCAGAAGCGGTGGTGGTTGTCGAACATTCACCTTCAGAGCCCGTGTACCGCGATCCGGCCGTACTTGAAGAATTTGACAGGCGCAGGTACGGAAAAACTGTTGTAAGCTTCCTCTCACATGTGGTAGCAAACAGAAAAAAACCGGCTGAACCCATTTAGACAGTGTCACCCGAGAGCCAACACAGGAAAAGGAAATGGAAAAAATAGCGATTTATCCCGGTTCTTTCGATCCGGTCACAAACGGGCACCTCGATATCATCGAGCGCGGTCTGAAAATATTTGACCGGATCATTATCACAATACTTGAAAACCCGTCAAAACAGCTTCTTTTTTCAGTGGCCGAACGAGAGGAGCTGTTAAGAAAGTCCCTTCCGGAGTTTACCGACGTGGAAATCGCATCCTACGACGGGCTCCTGGTCGATTTCGCCAAACAGCGCGGTGCACATGCCATCCTGAGAGGCATGCGGGCGGTCTCTGATTTTGAGTACGAGTTCCAGATGGCACTGATGAACCGCAGGCTCAACCGGGAAATCCAGACCGTCTTTCTGATGACCGGGCTGAGGTGGATATTTACCAGCTCCTCGATCATCAAGGAAGCAGCAAAGTTCGGAGGAAACATCGAGAGCATGGTTCCCCCGCCCGTTCAGAAAAAACTGGAAGAAAAATTTAACAGATCTATAGGGGAAAATAAATAAAGGGGGATCACCGGGAAGGAACCGAACGCGTAAAGCGTGCAAGCAGGAGGACCAGGACAAACCCCGCGGCCATCAGCAGAACCGGCACCGCGGCCCCGGGCCAGAAACTGTCGGGAAGCACGTTTTTTTCACTTATCACCATTAGTTCCCCGTGAACCTTTTCCATCCGCACAGGCGTCTTCCAGGGCCAGATCTTTCGCAATGAGCCAAGCATCAGGCCGGTCAGACAGGCAAGCGCCGGGTTATGGAATTTTTCGAGCATAAACTTTAACACCCGGGAAAAACCGGCCAGCCCGAAAGCACAGCCGAGTGCAAAGATCCCCAGGACCGCAAGGTTTGAGGCAAGAAGCGGATTTTCCAGGGCGCCCAGTATAAATTCGTATTTTCCCAGTATCAGCAGAATAAAAGCCCCGCTGATTCCCGGCAGGATCATGGCGCATATGGCAAGCATTCCGGACAGGAATACAAAAGAAAAGGTTTCTGGTGTTTGAGCAGGCACCATCCCGACAATAAAATATGCCGACACGGCTCCCGTGAAAAATGCAGCAACTGAGGCAGCCGACCAGCGGTTTACCTTTTGTCCCACCACCCACAGCGATGCCGCGATCAGGCCGAAAAACAGGCTCCAGGTCGGCACCGGATGATTATCAATCAGGTAAGTCATAACCCGGGCCAGGCTGAGAACCGCTATACCGATTCCGCAGAAAATACACACCAGGAATCGTACGTGGACTTCGGCCATTGCGCCTTTTAAGTCCAGGGAAAGCAGCTGCTTCACAGACCTTGCGCTAACCGACTTTACGGCAGCCAGAAGATCCTCGTATATGCCGGTAATAAGGGCAATGGTGCCGCCTGAAACGCCCGGCACCGTGTCTGCCGCACCCATGAATGCGCCCTTTACGGCAAGCAGGGCTGCGGAGCGGCCCGTTTCAGGGCCCGGGGTACTCATAAATGCCGACTTCCAGGTAGTTTCAGAAGGGCCTCGGCTCAAGAGTCTCTCCATCCGTACTGACCGACAAGCCTCACAAACCGGCATCCCCCAAGCTCGCTCTGGTGAATGCCCTGATCGTCCTTTACCACCTTGATCATTTTCTGGGAAAGAGATGAGCCGACCGGAATGACCATCCGCCCGCCCATGGCAAGCTGATCAATAAGCGGCTTCGGGATTTCGGGGGCGCCGGCGGTTATAATTATCGCATCAAAGGGGCTTTCTTCCCGCCAGCCTATGGTGCCGTCCGAATACCGGGGGATGACGTTATAGTAACCAAGCTGCTCAAAAACCTTCCTGGCGTTCTGGTAAAGCGTCCTGTTGCGTTCTATGGTATAGACCCTGTAGGCGATCTCTGCCAGGACCGCGGCCTGGTAGCCCGAACCGGTGCCGATCTCAAGCACCCGGTCATCTTCATCGACCTGGAGGGCTTCGGTCATCATTGCCACTATATAAGGCTGGGATATGGTCTGCTGTTCCCCGATGGGAAGAGGATGGTCATTGTATGCCTGATCCATGAGCGCTTCATTTACAAACAAGTGGCGCGGCACCCGCCTCATGGCGGCAAGGGTTTTGGGATCGCTTACACCGCGGGCTTCGATCTGGTTTTTAACCATCGCCTCCCGCTGTCTCTGGTATCGTCGGGAATCGCCTTCCATAGTAAACGATTATGTATCAATTCCCCCCTGATCCGTCAAGCGCTTAAACGCGGAAACCGCCGCAGAAGCCGAAAAAAATCTTGTATTTTTGCCTTCTGCTGTATATCGGTTATGGCTTAAATTTCATAACTTTCTTATAATCATAACAATGGCCGATTGCTGAAGAAAAACAGAACCCCGTGAAAAAACAAACAGGATAGACGGAAATGAAATGGATAAGCGCGCGCGTTGCATTTGATGCAAAAGACCCGGACTCTGCGGCGGCAATGATCGCAGAGATATTTAACGAGCTGGGCCTGCAGGGTGTGATCGTGGAAACCCCGGATGAGGACCCGGATCTTGACTGGGCCGAAGACGCCCTTGCCGCGCCTGAAAACTGCTCGGTCACCGGATTTTTCCCTGAAGACGGCAGACTGGCCTCAAACAAGAAGAAACTGGAACAAAGCCTTGCCCGTATTTACCGGGGAGCCGGCCTCTGGTACCGGGTAGAATACAGCGACGTCGACGATCAGGACTGGGCAGAATCCTGGAAGACTCACTTTCACCCGGTAAGAATTTCAGAGCAGATGGTGGTAAAGCCCACCTGGCGGCAATACACCCGGCAGGAAGGTGAAATACTCATAGAGCTTGACCCGGGCATGGCATTCGGCACCGGCACACATCCCACCACCGCCATGTGTCTCCGCCTGATCGAGCGGCATATGCAGCCCGGATTCCGGATTATTGACATCGGCACGGGTTCGGGCATTCTTCTGATCGCTGCTGCAAAACTGGGGGCCACAGAGCTTGCCGGCATTGACTCTGACCCGGTAGCAGTGGGTGTGGCCGAAGAAAACCTGCGTTTAAACGGAATTGACAAGGCCCGCTTCCGGATAAAAACCGGCAACCTGGCGGACTCGGTCACAGGCACCTATGACATGGCCGCGGCAAATATTCTTACCACTGCCGTGGTTTCCATGATACCCGAAATTCCCCGGCTGCTCAGGGAGGGCGGAATTTTTATAGCCTCGGGAATTCTTGCCGAAAACAGCGGCAGGGTCACCGCAGCCCTTAAAGAACACGGATTCGGGGTGCTTGAAATATTGACCGAAGACCAGTGGGCGGGTATTGCCGCAAAAAAATCAGGAACCCCTTACAGAAACAACTTCTGAAGCAGGTACCAGCTCAATCTTTTGTTTTAAAGCGGGAAGCTCTTCTGCAAGCACCTGGTAGGTCGCCGTATACGGATGAGCAATGCCCACCGCACTGCCGTTTTTCCTGGCAACCGCCACCAGCCTTTCCAGCTGCTTTCTGATAAAGTCAGGCTGGGGAACATGATCGAGAAACACATCGCGTTCGGCAAATGGAACTTTGAAAAGGCGCGCTGATGAAAGACTGCGGCTGTTACTGGTGGTACGGCTGTCTATATAGAAAAGTCCCTTCTTCTTGATAACCAGTAAAATCTGGTTCATTTGCGCAGAATTTGCCGTCATCCTGGATCCCATGTGGTTGTTGACCCCTTTTATATGGGGGACTGCGTCCAGATTTTCCTTTAAAATCCGGATACGCTCATCAGGCGACATTTCAGAAAGCAGCGCCCCCGGACCCGGATCCACGCCCGGATATTCCCTCGGCTCCATGGGCAGGTGAAGCATTACCTGGCAGCCCCTGCGATGAGCTCTTTCGGCGATTTCTTTCTGGAAAGGGCTCCGGGGCAGAATCGAATACGTAAGCGGGCATTCAAGGGAAAGAAACTTCTCTGCCATTTCCTTTTCATAACCCAGGTCATCAATTATAATTGTAACCTTCGGCCGCCTTTCCGGGACTTCCGGCGGCAGGGGTTTTTCAGGAGGAGGCGATGGCTCGGGCTCCTTTGGAAAGACCTCGAAATCAGGCCCGGAATAGGTTTTCTCCACCCGGGGCCCGACCACCTCAACAGATGCCTTTTCTGCCGGCTTTTCTGCTGTCTTGAAATACAGGTGATAATATCCTGCGGCAAGGGCCACGGCTGCCAGTATGCCCGCAAACAGCAGAATTTCCCATTTTATGCTGCTCGGCCGTCCCTTTTTCCTGCTCCCTGAACTTTTACCGGATTTTGCGGAACCCGATTTTTTTGCAGCCGTTTTGCCGGATGACGATTTCCCCTGGGACGATTTTTTTGACGGCGTCTTCTTAGCCGCGGTCTTTTTTGAATCGGTCTTTTTCTTCCGGGAGTCGGTCTGCTTTGCCATCCTGCCCTACTTTCCTTCTCCCAAGGCACTGAAAATCTGGTACCCTTTCAAAATTTCATATGCCCGGTTAATCTGAGAGTCAAGAAGAAGAGCGTCCGGATCACGCTCGCTGTGGCTGTAGAGGGCATCGCGCAGCCTCATCAGCTTCTCCATGTCCTTTTCATCATCTTTGGCTTCTGTTTCTGACTTTTTCTTCTGCTTGTCCGGCAGTTTCTCTTCCTTTTGATCCCCGGCCGGTTGCTCGGCCTGTCCGGGCAGGTGGTTTTCAAGATCCTCTTCCTTGATCCTGGAGGCATCCAGCCCGCCGCTTTTCTCATCCATCAGCCTGCGCTTTACTGTAAGATCAGGATGAATCCCTTCGGCCTGGATGGATCTGCCGTCGGGCGTATAATAACGTGCAACGGTATATTTCAGCCCGTAGCCTTCTCTTAAAGGCTTTACCGTCTGAACCGATCCCTTGCCAAAAGAGGTGGTGCCCAGCAAAAGCGCGCGACTGTTGTCCTGCAGCGCACCGGCCACGATCTCTGCCGCACTGGCGGTTCCCCCGTTTATCAGGGCAACAACCGGATAATCGGATTCTGAATTGTCTGTTGAGGCCTCGTAAACATTTTCCTTCTTCTGGTTGCGGCCCCGAATGGAGACTACCTCTCCGCCCGCAAGAAAAATGTCTGCCACGGATACCGCCTGGGTCAGCAGCCCGCCGGGATTATCGCGAAGATCGAGTATCAGCCCTTTTAACGGATCTGCTTTCTCCTCCAGGTCGACCAGAGCCTTTGTGACCTCGTCGGTGGTATTTTCCCGGAAATTGGTTACCCACACATACCCGTATCCGGGTCTGAGCATAACGTATCTTACGCTTTCCATGGGGATGATCTCTCTAACCAGGGCAAATTCCATGGGGCTCTCCACCCCTTCCCGTACCACCGTGATATCGACCTTGGTGCCGGGCTCGCCCCTCATTTCCTTTACCGCCTCCCACAGCATCATGTCCTTGGTGGACTTTCCCTCCACCTTGATAATTCTGTCTTCGGCCTGTATGCCTGCCTTGTATGCAGGAGTGCCTTCAATAGGCGAAATTACGGTAAGCATGCCGTTGCGCTTGGTGATAACGATACCGATACCCCCGAACTCTCCCTGGGTTTCATGCTGAAGCTGATCAAGAGCTTCAGGCGGCAGAAATGTGGAATGCGGATCAAGACTGTCAATCATCCCGTGAATCGCATCTTCGATCAGTTTCCGGGTGTCGACATCCTCAACGTAGTTGTTTTCTATTTCCTCGAGCACGTCTGAAAACAGCTTTAATCCCTCATATGTATCAGACTCGGACGAACCGGAACCTGCATAGGCACTGGCAGAAAGCATCAGGCTGCAGGCAACGGCAACTGCTATGAGCAGTCTTACGGCGAGTTTGCTTTGCATCTTTTTCATTAATGACTCCTTTTATCCTTTATCTATCCATTGCGCCGGATCAACCGGTTCGCCGTGGTGACGAATTTCAAAGTAAAGCGCAGGGCCTTTGGCCGAACCCGAGTCACCTACAGTAGCAATAACCTGGCCCGATTCCACCGTTTCCCCCTTTTTGCTGAACAGGTCTTCTATATGGGCATATACCGTATGGTAATTGTTTCCGTGAGAAATAATTATAACGCGGCCGTAGCCCTTTATCCAGTCGGTAAATACCGTCTTGCCTTCAAATACGGCTCTTACCGGGGTTCCGCGCTCAGAGCGTATTTCAATCCCGTTTCTGTAATTTAAAACCCCGGAATCTTCTCTAACATTTTTGCCGAAACCGGATACAATCTTACCCTGAACCGGCATTTTTAGCAACCCCTGATATGAACTGAAATCTCCGCGCCCCTTGTATGGCTGCCTGCGGAGTTTGGAAATGGTTTTATCCATCCGTTCAGCGGCCTTGCGGAGGTGTTCCAGGGTTTCCTTGCGCTCTGATTGGCGGTTTTTCAGTGCAGCCAGCATCTGACGGCGCTCTTTGCGCATGGCGGCAAGTTCGTTTAAGGACTCTTCATATTCACTTGCCAGCTCGCGCTTGCGGGCCCGCTTTTCGTCCAGATCTTTTATAATGAAGGAAAGACGGCGCTTTTGTTCCAGCATCTCCGTTATAACCTCCTCGTCATTTTCAAGCACCCGTTCTATGGCCGCCCTTCGTGAAAAAAGCTGATGAACGGAATCAGCCGAGGCAAGAAGATTCATTTTCCCCAGCCTGCAGAGCTTGTAAAGTGCAACCAGCCGCTTTTCAGCATATTGCTTTTTGCGGCCCAGCTTTTCGCGGAGTTCTTCCGCCTCTGCTTCAAGTCCTGTTATGCGGGCAGCGGTCTGTTCGGCCGCGGCCATCAACTCCTTAATTTTGCTGCGCTTCTCGGCTCTTTGCCGGTCAATTTTTTCCAGATCCCGGAGCACGACGTTTTCCTTTTTTTCAAACGTCCGGATCTCATCTTTCTTCCGGCTTATCCGCCGTTGGATTTCTTTTGCCCTGGCCCTGGCCACTTCAAGCTCTTCCTTTTTACCGCCGGTGACCTTGTGCCTGGTAAACCGCTTAATATATCTGCTGTCATTATATACATAGCCGGCCTGGCCGTCATTGATAACCTGAAGCCATTTTCCGTCCTCGCCGAGGATACGCACCTCTGTCCCCTTTTGCAGCACCCGGACCACCTCGGCTTCCGGTGCCGGGGCGCGCCGCATGTTCAGACTGCTGACCTCGACCACGCCTATCTGCCTCAACTCGGTACAGAATAACGGGGCCGCCCACAGCAGTGCTGCCATCAATGCAGCTGCAACACCTATACGCGCAAAAAGCGACGAATGGAAATATAGCATCCCAGCCACCCCACAAGCATACTCGAGATCAGGATCAACAGCATTATCTCCGGACCGAGAAAAGTGATTTGAAAATAAGGCAGGAGCCCCCCGGGCGAAAGCTTCGGCACCGTGGCCGAAAACACAACATACAAAAGGGCCAGCCCGGCAAGCCCGCCTGAAAGACCGAGCATAACGCCTTCCAGGTACAGCGGGTACTTGATAAAAGCTTCATCCGCGCCGATAATGCGGGTAATTTCGATTTCTTCCTGGCGGGAATAAAGAATCAGCCTGATGGTATTTGCCACGATAAACATGATGGCCACAAATACCAGCCCGGCCATTACGGCAGCGGTAACCCTGAACAGGTTATAGATACCCCGGAACCGGTGCAGCCACTCCTGCGCATATTCCACGTCAGCAACCTCCGCCTGCCGGCCTATCTTTGCGGCCAGTCGGTCGACCGCATCAGCGGTTTTTATGTTTTCTTCCGGGCCTATTTCCAGGGCATCGGGCAGAGGGTTTCCCTCCAGGTCCGAAAGCAGTGAGGATTGGGGACCGAGCTGTTTTTTAAGCCAGGCAAACCCCTCTTTTTTCGGGATATATGAAACCTCGTCCACCCCGTCGTATTCTTTTACCGATTTGGAAAGCTCCACGGCCTGCTGTCTTGTCACGTCAGGCTTTAAGTATGCGGTAATCCGGACCCCTTTCTGCCATGCCTCCATCAGGCTCCCTGCATTGATGAAAAACAATCCGAAAGCGCTTACAATAAACACTGACAGCGCAATGGTAAACAGGCAGACCCCGTGGAGAAACCGGTGCCGGAGAAAATCGCTTAACGACCTGCGAAAAACATCGATCATCCGGTCTCCTCCCGGCCGGGGCTGTCAACCCGCCTGCCGGATTCCAGGTAAACCACCCGCGCATCAAACCTGGAAATCAGGTCGCGGTCATGGGTGGTTATAACCACCGTAGCCCCCCGGGCATGGGCCGCACGCAGAAGCCGCAAAACCCTCTCTGATGCGTCCGGGTCAAGGCTGGCGGTGGGCTCGTCAGCCAGTATTATCTTTGGCTTGCCCACCATGGCCCTGGCCACCGCGGCACGTTGTTTTTCCCCGCCGGAAAGAGTCGGCGGATAGGCCTCGGCATGGTGTGCCAGGCCCACCAGCTCCAAAAGATCCTCCACCCGTTCCCGGATCAGGCTCCTGGACTTAAATCCCGCGGCTTCCATTACAAGGGCCACATTCTGAAAAACCGTGCGGCTGTCGATCAGCTTGAAATCCTGAAAAATCACCCCGATCCTGCGGCGCAGCTCCGGAATCTGGCGCCGTCCCATTCTGGCCAGATTCATCCCGTCTACTATCGCATAGCCGCCGGTCATGCGTTCTCCCATGTAGAGAAGCTTGATCAGAGTGGATTTTCCGGCGCCGCTTGGACCGGTAATGAAAAGAAATTCGTTTTTCCGGACGTTGAAACTCAGATCCTGAAGCGCACAGGTCTCCCCGAAATGCTTGGTCACCCTGTAGAAACGGATAATCTGGCTGTCTATATCGCTTATCTGATCCATGGTTTATATTGACGGCAGGTGCATTTACTGGTATAGCCGAATTCAAGTTCAGGGAGTGCCGCCTCCGGTTTTTCCTGACACCCCCACTGACGCTTTTTTGATACGGCTTCTTCCAACATTCAGTGGGGGATATTTTTATCGAATCTTGTCGTTGAAATCAACATTTTCCTCGGCCCGCAAAATACGTATGCCCCGGCCTGAAAACAAAAAGACCCTGGAGGCAGGACAGACAAATGAAAACAGAACTCATTGACCTTATCTGCGCAAAATCATTTCAATACAGCGACCACCCGGTTTTCAGGCTGGCATCCGGGCAGATGAGCCGCTATTACATCAACTGCAAGCCGGTCACCTTAAGCCCCCGCGGGCTTTACCTGATAGGCCACCTGGTTTTCGAAGCCCTGCGGGACCGTGACATAGACGCAGTAGGCGGGATCACCTTCGGCGCAGACCCCATAGCCATTGCCGCGGCATTTGTATCGGAAATGCAGTCCGCCCCGATAAAGGCCTTTTCCATAAGAAAGACACAGAAGGATCACGGGATTGTCAAGTGGATCGAAGGTGACCTGTCGACCGGAGAACGGGTGGCGATTGTCGAAGACGTTGCCACCACCGGGGATTCGACGCTCAAGGCGATTGAACGCGCGCGCTCGGAGGGACTGTACGTGGACTCGGTTGTTTTGCTAGTGGACCGACAGGAAGGGGGCGCAGAAAACATAAAAAGAGAAGTCCCCGAGCTTCGCTCAATTATTACCCGGGAAGAACTGCTTGCCGCCTACCGGGGCGGAGAGTAGGAAGCACAGCAATCTTCTGATTCCCAGACTTTGACCCGGGAAACAAAAATCTCTTCATTCTCACTGATGCGCCGCGTAAATTCGTCTGCTATATGCCTTGCGATAAGTTCCGATGAAGGGTTGCTGCCTGAAAATGCCGGCAGCTCATTTAAAAATCTGTGATCCAGGCCGTCAATTATTTCTCCGAGGCGCTGCTTTACGATCCCGAAATCCATGAGCACTCCGGAGTCCTGCAGCTTTTCGCCGGCCACGCAAAGCTCCACCTTCCAGTTGTGGCCGTGGAGGTTTTCGCACTTTTCAGTGACCATCCTCAGCTGGTGAGCGGCGGCAAACCTGGCAATCACTTTAAGTTCGTACATGCGATAATTTCCCCTGCTATTGCTGCGATTTGGCCGTCTTTGAAGAAGATGCCCCCGCCCTGGTGAAGATCCTCTTGATCCTGGAGGAGAGTTTCTCGGATTCCAGCTTTTCAAATTCCCTCAGAATTTCTTCCTGGCGTTTGCTCATGTGCTTGGGCGTCTTTAACACAACCTCGACCAGCTCGTCGCCCGGAAGACCGTTTCTCAGCGAAGGTATGCCCTGGTTGGTAAGACTGATTATATCTCCGTACTGGGTGCCGGCCGGAATCTTGACGTTTTCCTCGCCTGTCAGGGTCGGTACGGTGATTTCATCGCCCAGGGCCGCCTGGACAAAAGAAAGCTCCACCTTGCAGACTATGTCGTTGTCCCGCCGCTCAAATATATCGTGGGGCTTAACCCGTAAAAACACGTAAAGATCACCCGGGGGGCCTCCGTTTATTCCGGGCTCGCCCTCGCCTGCCAGCCGCAGCCTGGAGCCGGAATCCACGCCCGCCGGGATCTTTAGCTCCACCTTTTTTCTGGCCGCCACCTGCTGTTGTCCCCTGCACTTGGGACACGGCTCCCTGATGACTTTTCCCTGTCCCCGGCACCTGGGACATACACTTTTTACCTGGAAAAAACCCTGGGTGCGCACAAACTGGCCCGTGCCTCCGCACTGGTCACAGGTTTCGGGCTGAGTGCCGGGTTTTGCGCCGGTGCCGCGGCACTCGTCACAGG
>JAGXLE010000157.1 GCA_018334855.1 Desulfobacterales bacterium
GGGGGATCCCAAGGATTCCGCTCCCGGCAGCCCGGTATTTAACCGGATCGTAACCCTGCGCGACACCTGGGCCAAAATCCAGAAGGCACAGAAAGGCAAAGCCTGAATAATTTTTCGGATCTTGTTTTTCTATATTTTCACCAGTTCATACTGCCTGCTTCCAAGGCCCAGCTTTTCCGCGTAGGCCAGTTGATGTAAATGGTCCACATTCGGATAAACCCCGCGGAACTTGTCTGCGCCCGCATCAGTGTGCGTTGAAAGGCATGAATCGGGCAGAGCCGGCTCCTGGTTGACCAGATCAACGCTTGCCTGGTCGATTGCCACAGGGTCCGTGGATGCAACAATGCCAATATCGCGCACAATCGGGGCGTCATTGTAGGGGACGCAGTCGCATGCGGGCGAGACGTGATTGATAAAGTTGACATACAGGGTTTTTCCGGTCTTGTTTTTCAATACCCCGAGCGTGTATTCGACCATTCTTTCAAGAAACTCCTCGCCTGATTTTGCCCACTGGATCTGGATGGCTCCCTGTTCGCATACCAGGATGCATTCCCCGCATCCTATGCATTTTTCATGATCTATCTGAGCGATTTCATCCACTATTTCGATGGCGCCTGCAGGGCAGTGTTCAGAGCAGTCTCCGCACCCTATGCATTTTTTTTCCTTTACCTTGGGGCCGAGTCCGGAATGCTGGGCCATTTTGCCCCGCCTGGATGCGCAGCCCATCCCTACGTTTTTTATGGCGCCTCCGAAGCCGGAAAGTTCGTGTCCTTTGAAATGTGCCACCGAAATCAGGGCGTCGGCATTTATCACCTCTGTTCCTATGTAGACTTCCCTGAATCGCTGCTGATTGATTTCCACGGCGGTTTCCGTGCGGCCCCGGAGGCCGTCGGCAATGACCAGGGGGGCTTCGACCACGGGATAGGCAAAGCCGTTTGCTATTGCGGTATTTAAGTGCTGGACGGCGTCCCCCCGGCTTCCGGCATAAAGGGTGTTTGCGTCCGTTAGAAAGGGGGCTCCCCCGGCGTTTTTGATCATGTTGACAATCTGGCGGATATAAACCGGCCGGATAAATGCGGTATTGCCCAGTTCGCCGAAATGAAGCTTTAAGGCCACCAGGTCCCGGTTTTTGACACATTGACTCAGCCCAGCGGTATCAACAAGGCGATGGAGTTTCTTGATACCGCTGTCCTTAAACGTCGCTTTAAAATCCATGAAATACACGGTACTTGTCATAGTCCCTCCGTCTGGTTTCTTTGGTCTGGTTTATTATTAGGGCCGAAAGCCGCCGAACGCCGGCTCAATTTAATGGACGCTGTCCCGGAGCCGATTGCAACACTAAATATAAATCATTACAGCGGCCATTGCAAAACCTCTTGCAATCGGGCATAATTTAGCATAAAAATAACAATCTTGAAAACTGAGCAAAAACTGACCATCCATTCCAGGCGGCAGGCAATCAATGTTTGATCGTCGTCTTGTCCAATATTTTGACTGGTGGCTGCTGGGGTTGACCCTGCTGCTCGGCGCCGCAGGCATAATACTGATTCACAGCTCCGTTAATGCCGGCCAGCATAACCCGATGTCGGGCTTATACATAAAACAGATGTGCTGGCTGGCACTCGGCCTGGTGCTCATGGTAATCTGTTTTTTGTTTTCATACAGGAGGCTGGACAGATGGAGCCCGGCAATTTATGCAGGAGGGGTGCTGCTTTTGGCCCTGGTGCCTTTTGCAGGTGTTACAATAGGCGGAGCTACCCGCTGGCTGGACCTGGGAGGCTTTACCCTTCAGCCCTCGGAGCCGGTAAAACTTGCGGTAATTCTGTTTCTGGCCCGTTATTATGCCCGCCATGTAAAGCCCGGCGGCCTGGGGCTGCGCGAATTGATCCCCCCCCTTTTTATCGTTGGAATCCCTTTCGGGCTGATAGTATCCCAGCCGGATCTGGGGACCGCCGGACTGATTGCACTGGTTGCTGCAACCGTGACGATTTTTGTAAAAATCGAGAGAAAGACGTTTATCTCTCTTCTCGTGCTGGGCGTAATCATAGTTCCGCTGGGATGGTTTATGCTTGAAGATTATCAGCGTATGCGCATCATTACGCTTTTTTTTCCGGAAACCGACCCCCTCGGATCCGGCTATCATGTTTTGCAGTCCAAAATAGCTGTCGGCTCGGGGATGCTTTACGGTAAGGGGTATATGGAAGGCACCCAGAACATTCTTTCCTTTCTGCCCGAGCAGCACACGGATTTTATATTTTCGGTGCTGGCCGAAGAATTCGGTTTTGCCGGCTCGATTTGTCTTCTGATACTGTTTCTTCTTTTGATCTCTTTTGGCTTAAATATAGCCCATACCTGTAGGGACGCATTCGGGACCATACTGGCGGTGGGAATTTCGGCAATGATATTCTGGCAGGCTGTTATCAACATAGGGATGGTCCTGGGGATAATGCCGGTGGTGGGAATGCCGCTGCCGCTGGTCAGCTACGGCGGCTCCTCGCTGGTGACCGTCCTTATTGCCGCAGGTCTGCTGATGAATATAAGTATGCGGCGTTTTGTCAGTTCGTAGTTTTTGTAAAAAAATGTCAAAAATATTTGACAAGACGAAAAAGTTGGTGGTATGGAGTGGTGCTTAAATTAATCGATACCGGTGCATGAAACGGGTTAACGTCTCGAGTACGAATGCGGAGGTAGTTTTAATGATAAAGATTGACGGATCGCTTATTATCCAGATGGTTAATTTTATTGTGCTTATCTGGATTCTCAATTTCATTCTGTATCGTCCGATCCGCGGTATTATCGCGCGGCGCAGGGAAAAAGTAAACGGCCTGGAAGAAGGTATCGAAAGATACGAGCATGATGCGGCGGAAAAGGATAATGCCCTTCAAGCCGGTATTAAGGAAGCCCGCGAAAAAGGCCAAAAGGAAAAAGAGGCACTTGAGGAACAGGCCAGGGAAAAGGAACGCCAGATGTTGGAACAGATCAATGAAAAGGCACGGGCGGATCTGGCTGAAATCCGCGAAAAAGTAGCAGATGAAGCCGAATCGGCAAGAAAAGCCTTAGAGCCCCGGATCGATGAGTTTGCGGATCAAATCAGTGAAAAGATTCTCGGGAGGGCTGTTCAATGATTATAAATAAGCTTAGAGGCTTCAACCTGCGGGCTATATGTTCGTTTGCCGGATTTCTGCTGCTTGTGACCGTGGGTATCGTGTTTGCCGCCGAAGGCGGGGGCGGACACGGAGAAAGCGGCGGCAGCGGCTGGGCCGCCACAGACACCTACAGGGTGATAAATTTCATAGTCCTGGCCGCTTTACTGGTTTACCTGCTCAAAAATCCGGTCAAGCAGTTTTTAAACGATCGCATACGCGTGATCCGGGAGCAGTTGTCAGATCTTGAAGCACAGAAAGAAGAAGCCGAAAAAAAACTTGCCGAATACAACGAGCGATTGGCAGCCCTGAGCCAGGAGTCTGAAAATATTATAGAGCAGTACCGAAAGCAGGGAGAAAGCGTGCGTGACAAAATACTTCAGGAAGCCGAAAATGCCGCAAACAAGATGGAGGAGCAGGCCAGGCGCAACATTGAACGCGAGTTTGCCCAGGCCCGGCAGAAGCTTGAATCAGAAGTATTTGAAAAGGCCATCGAAAAGGCTGAGGAGAAATTAAAGAGGGTAACAACAGCCGAAGACCAGGAAAAACTTGTACAAGAATATCTAGATAAGGTGGTGACAAAGTGAGAAGCTCAGCAATCGCAAGACGCTATGCAAAAGCCCTGCTCCTTATCGGCAAGCAAGACGGCCAGGCGGAAAAATACCGGGAAGAACTCGAGGATTTTATCGGGTTGCTTGACTCCCAGCCCGAGTTTGAAGGGGCTGTAACCAACCCTCTGTTTGACACGGATAAGCGCAAAGAGATTCTCAATGCGGTTCTTGAGCGGCTTGAAATCTCCAAGGTTATGAAATCGTTTATTTCACTGCTGTTTCAGAAAAAGCGCTTCAGCTATCTTCGCAGTATAAGCGAAAACTATAACAAGTTTGCCGATGAACTCAAAGGGATAGTTCGTGCGGAACTGGTTTCGGCAACAGAGCTTTCCCCCGATTCGTTCGAACAGATCAGAAATTCCCTGTCGAAAATGACCGGCAGGGACGTGGTTCTCGAAGCAAGGCAGGACCCTGAGCTCATCGGAGGCGTGGTCACGACAATAGGGGATCTTGTGTTAGATGGCAGTATTAGGACACAATTAAAAAATA
>JAGXLE010000158.1 GCA_018334855.1 Desulfobacterales bacterium
GAAGAAGGAATCCATACTGCGGGAGGCCAAAAGCTTTACCCGCGATCCCGAATTCAAGGGATATATCCACGATGTGGGCGGTCCCACGGCCAATTTCCGGAAGCCCGCCTGCGACAAGCAGCTCAAGCGAGGTTCATGTCGAAAAAGGGCTTGCTTGACGCCTTCTGTTTGTCCTTCCATGAAAGTGGATCATTCTGATTACCTGTCACTGCTCAGGAAGCTGAGAAGCCTGGACGGGGTAAAGAAGGTCTTTATCCGCTCCGGCATACGCTACGACTACTTGTTAGCTGATGAAGATGACAGTTTTTTTCACGAATTGGTCAAACACCATATAAGCGGACAACTCAAGGTGGCCCCGGAACATGTCTCAGATAAGGTGCTGGGATATATGGGCAAGCCGGGCTTTTCCATATACCAAAAATTCAAGGAAAAATACGAGCGCTTAAACAATCGGTACGGAAAAAAACAGTTCCTGGTTCCCTACTTCATATCCAGCCATCCCGGAGCGAACCTTTCGGACGCGATAAAAGTAGCAAAATACCTGAAACAGATCCGTTTTGTTCCAAAGCAGGTCCAGGATTTTTATCCCACACCGGGCACCCTTTCCACCTGTATGTACTACACTGGAATCGATCCAGAAACCGGCAGAAAAATATATGTACCCAGGAGTACAAAAGAACGCTCCATGCAACGGGCACTGCTCCAGTACAACCGAAGGGAAAACAGAGCCCTGGTGGAGGAGGCTCTTATAAAGGCGGGAAGACAGGACCTGATCGGTTACGGCTCCGATTGTCTAATCAAGCCGGCAGGCAAAAACAGTTCCGCGCAGAAGAAAGCCGGGACCGGAAAAAACAAGCCATAGGAAGTCAACCGTTGTCATGAAAGTCACGATCCACGGCAGGAGAAAAAAGCAACACTGAACTTCGAGGTAATCCTCAACCACATATGTATAAGGACTTCACGGAAGGAAAAGCCTATTTCATTTCACGCCAAAACGGTAGAACCTTTTTCAAGTCCTTCGCCAAAAACGGCACGGTCAAGGGATTCTATATTTTCTGTGAAAACATGGCCAACACCGAGCCGGACATGAACAACGCGCCCGGGTTCGGCCGGGGCAATTTATCCAGAAGGTTTTACTTGCTGCTTGACATTTTAACCAATACAGACCATGATCACCCCATGATAAAAACAGGTGCCGCAAGAATTTACTCCAATCTGATTCTTCCCCTTTTTGCAGCCGCGCTGCTGTGCGCCACAGGAACAGGCTGCGGCGGGCCCAGCCATCTGCCCGTCAAATTCAGATACCAGGAGCAGAAAGCCGTAAAAGACCTACAGGCAAAATATTTCGCCTATCCAAGTACCCGGTTTGTGGTGCTTTGCGACCCGCATTATCATCACCCCAGCCTGGGCACCGCCGGACCGGCATTTGAAAAATACATCGAGGATGACCGCAAAATGCTGGCAAAAGGCGATGAAATCCTTGATTCAGCAATTTCACGCGTCAGGCGGGAAATTGCTGATTTTATTCTGATATCCGGCGACCTGACAAAGGACGGCGAAAAGATTAATCACAGGCGCTTTGAGAAAAAGATAAGGAATCTGCATCCCTCCGCCCCGGTCTACGTGGTGCCGGGCAACCATGACGTGGCAAACGGTGCGGCCTACAGGTACACGAAAAACGGTAAAGAGCCGGTGGAAACGGTTTCCCCTTCTGAATTCAGGCAGATATACAATAATTATGGCTACAAAAAGGCCCTGTACGAAGACAGCGCATCGCTTAGCTACGTGGCCGAGCCGGTACCCGGCCTGTGGGTCCTGGCCCTTGACTCTTGCCTGTGGCGGGAAAATCAGCCGGATCAGCACCCGGTGACAGACGGCCGCTTTCCGCCAGAGACGCTTGCATGGATCGAGGAGATGCTTATAAAGGCCAAAAAACAAGAAAAGGCGGCGCTTGCCTTCATGCACCACGGCCTGATTGAGCACTATCCTTCAAACGAGAAATATTACGGCGAATACGTGGTTGACAACAGCGAGACCGTGGCCCGGCTCCTGTCAGCCTACGACGTCCGTTTGGTGTTCACCGGCCATTTCCATTCCCAGGACATCACCGTAAAACATACCGAAGAGCCTTCAGGCTGCGTCTACGACATTGAAACCGGCTCCCTGGTCACCTGGCCCTGCCCATATCGCGTGGTTGAAATCTCGGAGCCCGGCACCTGCAACATTGAAAGCCGGTTTATCCAATCCATTGAATCCATGCCCGATAATTTCCGCAAATACGCCAGGGAGTTTGCCTTTCAGGGGACCGTGGGCCTTGCAGACGACGCACTTGATAATTATTGGGTTTCGGAAAAAGGCAAAAAAATACTTTCCCCCCAGATCGCGGAAGCCTATGTTGCCCACCTTGCAGGAGACGAAAAAAAGCCGGAGCAGGTGCTGACCACCAGCGGAACCGGCCTGATGGGCCGCGTAGTGGCTTTCTTCCAAAAGGACCTGGTGGAAGGCTGGTGGACGGATCTTCTCCCTTCGGACAACCGGCTGAAAATAGATCTTAAAAACTGCCGCACTCAGCAATAAGACCTGCAACAGGTACAAATAAGTCTTTTTGCCTACATCCTGCGCAGCTCCTTTCGCAGGATCTTGCCCACCAGGCTCTTGGGAAGCGAATCCATAAAGACCACTTCCCTGGGAGACTTGAACCGCTTGAGCCGGCTGCGGCAGTGCTCGATTATCTCTTCTTCGGCTGCGCTCTGTCCGGGAAGAAGCACCACAAAGGCCTTGATATCCTCGCCGTAGACCTCGTCGGGCACGCCTATAACTGCGGCTTCCGAAACCTTGGGATGGGAATATATGACCTCTTCAATCTCCCTGGGAGCGATATTTTCACCGCCTTTTATAATCAGGTCCTTTTTTCTCTCAGTGATGAAAAAATATCCCTCCTCGTCCTTGTATCCCACGTCCCCGGTGTAGAGCCAGCCGTTTTTCAGCGCTTTTTCGGTCTCCTCGGGCCGATCCCAGTATCCTTTCATGAGCATGGGCCCGGAGATTATAATCTCTCCCTCCTCATTGGGCGAAAGCTCCCGGTCCTGTTCATCGACCACCTTCATGTGCGTGCCCTTCATGGGCAGTCCTATGGAGCCGATCTTTTTCTTTCCTTCCAGGGGATTAACGGCGTTGTTTGCCCCGGCTTCTGTCAGGCCCCAGCCCTCGACGATCTCCGCCCCGAAAGTCTCCCTGAAGCGTTCCCATGTCTCGCGGGTCAGGGGTGCGGAGCCGCTTATCCAGTACCGCATCGAGTTCAGGTCGTATTTTTCCGGATCAGGGTGAAGGAGCATGTATACATACATGGTGGGTACTGCACCCATTATATTGGCCCGGTATTTTTCTATGGCGCCAAAGACCGCGTCTATGTCAAACGTGTCCATTACCACTGATTTGCCGCCGCCCACGTACATCCCGTAATTCATACTGGCAATGCCGTATGAATGGCACAGCGGCAACACGGCGATGCTGGTCATTTCGGCCGGCAGGTTAATCGTGTCCTGCTGCATCTTTGCATTTATATAGAGGCTGTAATGGGTGTGCATCACTCCCTTGGGCCAGCCGGTGGTGCCCGCCGTGTATATCAGCGCCGCCAGATCGTCGTCCGCTGTCGGCTCCATGGAAACATTTCCGGAATACTGTTCGAGCAATTGCCCATAGGAAAGGTATCCCTCCGGGGCCTCGCGCTCGACAAGGATCACATGTTCGATAGCGGGCGCTTCTTTTCTGCAGGACTCTATTTTGGACATAAAATCCATGCTGCTGATTATCACCTTTGCGCCCGTATCTTTGTAGATAAAAGCGGTTTCAGCCTCTCCCACCATGAAGTTGATGGGCACCACCACCGCGCCTGTCCTGTATACGGCGGTAAAACTCTGCAACACTTCCGGGCAATTTGGCATCTGGATAATCACGCGGTCGCCCTTTCCAACCCCCAGGCTTTTTAAGCCTTCTGCAAGCCTCTTTGAAGCCCTGTTCATCTCATAGTTGGTCCACTGGCGATCCCGAAAGATCACAGAAACATGCTCCCCGAATCTTTCGATTTCCTTTTCCGAGAGCTCGGCAAGATTCATTATTCACCTGCCTTTTCCAGCTTCAGCAGACCTCTCTGGGCGGTCGGCAGGTAAATGTCGCCGTCTTTGCTCACCTCCATGGGCAGCGGAAATTCCACCGGCGGATAGCTGCCCACGCT
>JAGXLE010000159.1 GCA_018334855.1 Desulfobacterales bacterium
GGAATCCTGAATATATTAGAAGCCTTGAGCGATATGGCCGCGGATCTTTTGTCAGCGAGAAAAACGTTTTAATGCCAAAAGACGGGATGATTTTCCATGGATGAACTTTTTGAAAACCTTTCCGGCCTGCCCCCTGAAGAGGCCTTGTCGGAGATTACGAGAATACTGAACAGGCTCCTGGAGGACATGGACGGCCAGGCGCGGGAACGCTTTGTTATGAACCTGATTACGACCTTTGAGGGCGACAAGGTCTCGAGCCTGGTGAATCTCTGACTGGCAGAATGCATGGGCGAAGGTGTCGACCCAACGCAGATGTGCCAGAGTCTTGTAAATAAGGTGGCCCAGTCCGAACAGCTCTCGGCCATAACCGACCCGGACGTGCTTGTGCTGTTTGAGGACTGGCTCGAGGAACTGGAAAATGAGGTGCAGAAGATTTATAAGGCCTCAGGTGTGATGGATGAAGATATTGTGGCCGAAAAGCTCGGTCTTTCCCGCAGGGGAACAAAATTTCTTTTGTCGAAAATGTCACGGGAAGGAAAAATCAGCAGTTCTTCAGAATAAAATATCCTAGAAATCGGCGAAAAAAGGAAAGGAGTAATTGAGAATGGCGAAACTCGTCGTGTTTCACAGCGGCAATCCCGGATGACTGTCATGCAAAAAGGCTATAGGCGTAGCCAAGGACATGGACGAAAAATTTGGAGACAAGCTCGAGGTCAACATTCACACTCTGAACTCTGAGGAAGCCAGGGGCTATACCTTCAAGAGTTCCACAAACGTGATTTTTGAAAATGAATGGCTCCCTCTTGAAACAGCTCTGGATAAAGAAAAAATGGCCGAGTTTTTGTCCCAAAGATTAAAAATCAATTGATTCTTGCAAGCGAGTATTTTCTGGCGTTGCGGAAAAAGGCCTGGGTGTCAATGACACGAAGCAAATATCAGGAAATCACGGAAGCTCGCAACATCCTGGAACTTCCGGAAAAAGCCAGCCTGGAAAAGATCAAATCCAACTATCGGCGACTTTTATCCAAGTGGCATCCGGACAAATGCACTGAAGATCCGGAAACCTGCCGGAAAATGACGCAGCAAATCGTATCCGCCTATGAGGTCCTCATGGATTACTGAGAGCAAAAAGGGGACGCCCTTTATATATTTATATTTACACTTCAGCCCCGGCATGCTAAAGAAAATACATGTCGAGACAAGCCAGAATAGATGCGCCGGGGGCGGTGCACCACATCATTGCACGAGGAATCGAGCGCGCCGAAATATTCCGTGATGATCAGGATCGCGAAGCTTTTCTGAAAAAGCTCGGGGAACTCGTCGTTGAAACAAAGACCCAATGCTTTGCCTGGGCCTTGATTCCCAACCATTTCCATCTGCTGCTCAAAACCGGCAATGTGCCGGTTGCAACCGTTATGCGCCGGCTGATGACCAGCTACGCCATCGGCCACAACAGGCGCCATCACCGAAGCGGGCATTTGTTTCAGAACAGGTACAAATCGATTTTGTGCCAGGAGGATGCCTATTTAAAGGAGTTGGTGCGCTATATTCATCTCAACCCGCTGCGGGCCGGTCTGGTCAGGGATATGGACGCACTGGACAGATACCCTTTTTCAGGGCACGGCTCGATCATGGGTAAGTATAATATCAGCTGGCATTCGGTCAATGAGGTCCTGCTTCTTTTTGGAAGCAAATCCGCCGAGGCCCGACGAAGCTACCGAGAATTTGTTGTCAGGGGAATCGAGATGGGCAGGCAGCCGGAACTTGTCGGCGGGGGCTTGGTGCGCAGCGCCGGCGGGTGGTCGGAGGTCAGCTCGCTGCGCAAGGCCGGGATTTTTCAAAAAAGCGACGAGCGTATTTTAGGGGATGGCGATTTTGTCCAGACTGTCCTGGCGAAAGCCCGGGAATCGATGAACAAGAGATACGCGCTTGCAGCAAAGGGAATAACGTTTGAGCATGTGATGTCGCTGGTATCCGATCTGCTATCGGTTCAACCCGATGAACTTTTTGGACCCGGCAAAAACAGGACGGTTGTAAAGGGTCGGTCTCTTCTTTGTTTCTGGCTGGTACGGGAGCTGGGGATATCGATGACCGATATTGCGGACCGGCTCAAGATTGCCGTTCCGACCGTGAGTGTTTCCGTGAAAAAAGGTGAAAAGATTGCATCCGAAGCGGGTTTGGACCTGCCGCGTTTATTAAATATAAAAATATAAAGGGCGTCCCTTGACGTGACGTCCCAGACTGCGGGCAATTTTTTGTTTGTGCTGGCGCTGACTTTCGGGGTGTTAATTCTGGGCGGTTATGTGATCAACCGCGAAAAACCGCCGATTCCGGAAAAACAGTAAATTTATTTTCTGCCCGTATAAAACTGCGACAAAAGCATGCCCGAGAGCATCAGCGCGGCGCCTGCCCAGCCTCTTGCCGGAAGTGTTTCGCCCAGCACCAGCATGCCGGCCATTACTGCAAAAACCGTCTCTAAGCTCAGGATAATTGCCGCATGATGCGGCGGGGCTTTCTGCTGGGCCACTACCTGGAGGGTGAATCCTATTCCCACGGAAAGCAGCCCGCCGTATATTATGGGAACTGCCGCATCATATACAGCCTGCCAGCTCTGGGGTTCTATTACCAATCCCGCCGCAAGGCTGATAACTGAACATGTCCAGAACTGGATTAAAGAAAGCTTCAGCACATCAAGCCTCGGGGCAAACCACCCGATTGCAAGCACGTGGAAGGCATACATAAAGGCGCATATAATGACAAGGATGTCTCCTATGAAAAAGTAGAAGCCCTCCTGGACGGTTAAAAGATAAAGACCGGTTACCGAAAGAAGCGCTCCCGCCCATCCTCCGGCCCCCGGGCGGATTTTCCATATCAGCCCCAAAAGGGGCACAATTACCACGTACAGGCCAGTGATAAAGCCCGCCTTGCCGGCCGTGGTATAGACAAGACCTATCTGCTGGAGAATGCTTCCTGCAAACAGCAGAACCCCTGCAAGCAGGCCGGCGGCAATCAAATACGGAGTACTTTCCTGTTTTTTGACCACAAAAAGCCTGTAGCGGTCCAAAACAAGCATCACAGGCGTTAAAAACAAGGCACCCAGGGCAAACCTTATACCGGTGTACATAAAAGGACCGATGTGATCCATCCCCACTTTCTGGGCGACAAATGCCGAGCCCCAGATCATGGCAGTTAAAAGCAAAAGAAGATCACCTTTGAGATGGGCGCGCGGGGTCATTTTCAGGCGCTTTCTGTCAGGTATGCGTTTAAGCGGTTTTCAATGCGCCTGAAAAGCCACAGCACTCCGTATACGATTACAAGATACAGGCCCGCTGCGAAAAGATAGGTTTCATAGAAGGCAAAACTGCGCGTGGCGATTTCTCCGGCCACCCCGGTAATATCCATTACCGTGATTATGGATACAAGAGATGAGGCCTGCAGAAGGAAAATAACCTCGTTTGTATAAATCGGCCAGGCAATGCGGATCGCCCTTGGTATGATAATGCGCCGGTACAAAAGCAGCCCGGACATGCCGCAGGCGCGTGCCGCCTCAATCTCTCCGCCCGGAACGCCCTGTATGCCGCCCCTGAAAATTTCCGTGGAATAGGCCGCGGTGTTTAGAGTCAGGGATAAAACAGCGCAGAACCAGGGACTTTCAAACAGATGCCAGAGACCTACCGCGCTAAGCTGCTCCTGGAACTGCCCTGATCCGTAATATATCAGAAAAATCTGGACCAGAAGCGGGGTTCCGCGGAAATAAAACGTGAATAAGTATACAGGCCAGGAAAAAATCCGCCTTGCAGAAACCCGGATCACAGACAGGGGAATCGCCATGCAGAATCCTATAAAGACGCTGAGAGCAGTTATCTGTATAGTGACCCAGGAGGCGTTTAAAAACCGGGGAATATTTTCGACAATGATTTCCATGCCGCTTTCAGGCCCTCCTTACTCCGCGGTAAGCGCGTTTTTCGGCCCATTGCTGTACGAGATTGGAAACAATGGTAATAACCAGATAAATCAGCGAAGCAGCCAGAAAAAAGGTGAAGGGCTTTTTTGTGTTCCTGGAGGCGATATCTGCGCTGCGCATCAGTTCAGGAAGCTGGATCACGGAAATCAGTGCGGTGGCTTTAATCAGAACCATCCAGACATTGCCCAGGCCGGGAAGGGCAAAGCGCATCATCTGGGGCAGCAGAATCCGGCGGAAGGTCAGGGGGGCGCTCATGCCACAG
>JAGXLE010000160.1 GCA_018334855.1 Desulfobacterales bacterium
TTTTGAAAGAAGGGCGATCTGTACATTTTCCAGCGCAGTAAGCCTTGGAAAAATATTTTGTTTCTGAAAGGAACGGCCGATTCCCAGGTGACAAATATGATGCGGCCGCAGGCGCGATATTTTCCTGCCTTCAAACGTTATGGTCCCGGAATCCGGCCGTGTCTTTGCACTCAGCAGGTCAAACAGGGTACTTTTACCCGCCCCGTTGGGCCCGATGATAGCGCTTAATTCGCCTTCTTTTACGGCGAGATTCAAAGCATTTACTGCAGTAAGCCCGCCGAATGACTTGGTTACATTGTGTGCTTCCAGGATCAAAGCGCGTTTCCTTTTTTTTCTTTTGGTACAAGGGCGTGGAATTTAGAAGTGAGATATCCCATGAATCCGCCTTTTAAAAACAGCACCACAAGTACAATGATGGTTCCCAGAACCAGGGGCCAGTATTCGGTGAAATTCATAATAAGCTTGTTAAGAAAAATATATACCGCTGATCCAAGTACCGGCCCGAAGAAATTATATATTCCGCCGATTAAGCAGACCACCAGGAAATCCGCCCCTTTTATCCAGTGCGCATAATCGGGAAACACGTTTTGATTAAATCCGCAGAAAAGCGATCCCGCCGCTCCCAGGAAAAACGAGGAGAGTACATAGGCGGCAAGACGGTAGCGTTTTACGTTTATTCCGATAAATGCAGTTCTTTCAGGGTTCTCACGAATCCCTTCCAGGGTCCGGCCAAAGGCTGAGTTGCATATCAGCCACATGGCAAAAATGCAGACAACGGCAACCCCGAGGGTGAAATAGTAATAGGGTATTGTTTCTGTTAATAATGCCGGGATCTCAACTCCAACAATCCCGTTGTCTCCCCCGGTAAAGCTGTACCACTTAAAAATAACGGTGTAGATAATCTGGGAAAATGCCAGGGTTAGCAGCGCAAAGTAAATGGCTGTCCGCCTCACGCAGAACCATCCCACGATCACCCCGGAAAATGCCGCCACCAGAGGGCCGGCAAGCATGGCAAGTGCAAAGTTAACGTTTAACTTAACTATTAAAAGGGCGGTGGTATAGGCGCCGATAGCGTAATGTCCGGCCGGCCCGAAAGAAACCATGTCGGCATAGCCGAAAATCAGGTTCAGACCGCAGGCGGCCACAACCAGGATCAGCATTTCAGTGGCTATGTTTAGGTAGCCGAGGCTTATAAACAAAGGCAGAATTGCGAGAAGCAGCAGTATGAAGCCGATTAAAAGATAGCCGCTGCCGGGATGTCCGATCACTGTTTTATTCATTTGGAGCTCTTTTTTTTACCTAAATTGAGCGATTTTCAAGTTTGCCGCAGATACAAGGAAGATGCAGACTCGCTATAGTCAACTATGCGAGGCTGTATCTGACGCAGTAGATGCGGCAGAATTGGAAATCCCGGAGGGTTTAAGATTTTTAAAATATAAATGGATGTTATCCTTTCAAATGAATTGTTTTTAAAAATCTTAAACGCTCAATTTAGGTTTTACCTTTATTCCGGAGTACCCATAAGTCCCCACGGTCTTATAACCAAAATGGCCGCCATGAGGATAAAGCCTATACCGATTGCCACTTTTGGAAATATCAGGGTGCCGAAAGCATAGGACAAGCCAAAAATTACGGCGCCCAGAAATGCGCCAAAGGTGCTGCCGAGCCCGCCGATCACCACGACAATAAAACAGTCTATGATAACCGAGGTGTCCATACCAAGGGAAACGGCGGTCATGGGGGCGATAAGTGTGCCGCCGATACCTCCCAGCCAGGATCCGAGCATGAAAACGCCGGTATAAGTCAGAGGGACATTTACGCCAAGAGCATTTACCATTTCAGAATTGTGTGTTGCGGCGCGTATAACCCGTCCCAGCCGGGTATAACGAAGCAGCGCCCACAGACCAAGAAAAACTACCGGACCCAGTACAATGACAAATACATTATACATCGGCATATAAACGCCGAATATCTCGATCGGCCCGTTAAACGGCCAGGGGTATGAAACCATGTTATATTCCACTCCCCATATCAGCCTGCACAGGTCGCCTATCAAAAGCATAAGCCCGAAGGTAAGTATCCATTGATACATCATGTGCCAGCCGTAGATCCTTCTGAGCAGGAAGGCTTCTATGAGTCCGCCGACCAGTGCAGCAGCCAGCGGGGCTATAAGCAGTGTGAGCCAGAAAACGCCCGGAGTATTTGCAAAGGTGGATGTGCACCAATAGCACAGAAACGCACCAATCATGAAGATGGAGCCGTGTGCAAGGTTTAGGATCTTAAGGGCGCCCAGTATAATAGATAGACCGGCCGCCGTGATAAAAGTTACCATCCCCATGCTCAGGCCGCTCATCAGCTGTCTGAATAAATTTTCCAGCATCATCTGCTTATCCCCGCCGGCACAACCGCCGTTTTCCCAGTGAATTTAATACTGCCGGTTTCAGTCTCCCTGTTTTTGCTCCTGTTTACGGATTTTACGGATTTCTTCGCAGGACCGGTAGGTTTCTTCCGGGTTATCAACCACCTCCATTTCGGTCAGGTGCGGGAATCCGAGCTCTTCAGTAAATCCGATTACGCCCACCCAGTTCGGCATCATTGCCTGATGATCGCAGGCACGGATTTTTATACTGTCTAAGGGCGGATCAAAAGGTGCTTTAATTTCCCGGCCCTCAAAAGCCTCAATTATTTTCTCCGTATCCAGAGAACCGACTTCTGAAATCACATCTGCTAAAGCATGAACAGCGATGTACTGGTAAATGGCCCCATAATTGGGCGGAATATCGGTGCGCTCGGAGAATTTGCGGCAAAATTTTTCGTTTTGCGGGTTATCAATGGCCCAGTAAGGATACCGGCATGTGGCAACGGCTCCTTTAGGGTAAGGATCTGTCTTGTCAACTTTGTACCAGGTCTCGGGATCGCCTGAACATGATGCAGATACATGCATTTTTTTGAACAGGCCCATCATTTTTGCCTGCTTGGTGAACGCAAGATCCATTCCTCCGTAGAAAGAATGCTGAAGAATGTCTGCCCCGGAACCCATCATGGACGAGATATAAGGGGTGTAATCATTTGTGCCCAGCGGCACCCATACTTCCCGCACGACTTCTGCATCCGGCACGTACTCTTTGTAGACCTCGACAAAATCGCGGGCTGCTACTTTACCCCACTCGTAATCCGGGCCGCTTACACAAATCTTTTTACCTCCCCATTTTTTGGCCGCCAGAATAGCCGGGATGCCATGGTAGGGATAGCTGTTTGTATTGATCCGGAAGACGTAGCGATGTCCCTTTTCCTCGGTAATGCGGGAAGACTGGGCATTTGTCACAAAGTAGGGGATTTCGTTATCTTTGCAATACCCGGATATTGCCAGGGCGACTGCGCTGCTGATTGTTCCTGTGAGAAACCTGGCATTTTTATCCATAACCAGGGACTTTGCTTCGCGAAGACCGGTTTCCGGGCTGAGCTTGTCATCGCGGCTTATCATTTTAAGGGGCCGGCCCATTACTCCGCCGTTTTTGTTGATTTCTTCGACGGCGATTTGCCCGGCAATATCACAGCTTTTGCCGTACATGGCCATGGGGCCGCTAAGTGTGTGCACGTGCCCGATCACGATCGGTTCTTTTTCGGCATTGACCGCTCCCGCGGTCGACAAAACAAAAAGAAATGCACACGAAAGCAGGAAAAAACAACTGAAGAGAGAGTTCATCTTTTTCATGACTTAACTCCTTGTTTGGTGGGTTTTCATGTTTCTGCTTCCAACCCTCTCGAGTCTTTGGTCGGGGTTTGCCAGTTGATGGCACATGAACAGAAATCATGGAAAATGATAGTGAGTATTAAAAATATCTTTAAATAAAATTTTTTGTCAACAAAATTTTCTGTATTTTCAGCCGTTGTTCGGTTATTTCGAACAATGATTAAGACGAGCATATTTGCCGGCCCGGGTGACAGAAAAGAAATCGCCCCTTATAAAATCCTTGATTATTGCGGATAAAAAATGGCAGGCTACAGGATTCCCGGCAGGTTAAATTCTTGAACCTAAATTGAGCGTTTCAGATTTTTAAAAACTATGTTTTGTAAAGGATTATACCCATTTATATTTAAAAATCTGAAACCCTCCGGGATTTCCAATTCTGCCGCATCTACTGCGTCAGATGCAGGCTTGCATAGTCCACTATAGCTCGTCTGCATCTTCCTTGT
>JAGXLE010000161.1 GCA_018334855.1 Desulfobacterales bacterium
GGGTTATGTCTTTTAAAAAATTAATCGTGGCTGGCCGGTCTTCCCAGTTAAACAAGGCAGTGCTGAGTTCTGCCCACCGAAAGCCAAAGAGGATTGCCAGAATCAAGGTGCAGATTTAAGGAAGCCCGGGAATATTGTATTCCGTGGCAAGGATTCTGCAGGCAAGGCAAAAGACATTCGAAGATTGGTGGCAAATTTATCTTTGATGGCCCTGGTAACCAATTTTTACCGGATTAGTATCTGTAAGCCGTATTATAGAAATGCCCTGCCATCTCCCCTGTAGGTGTTTACTTTCTTTAAGATATTTTTACCCTGTACAAGGTAGAAGAAATTGAACCTCTCGCATATTTCACCAGCCTTGGCATGCTGGAAAAATACCGGGTCTCCGAGATTTAATTCAGGACAGTCTTCTGACATTTTAAGAGGTGTCTGCACCTCGCCGGCACCTTCATGAGGAAGCAAACGCAGACCTTCTGGATACACGGGAACCGGCTGCTTGTCCTTGCTGGCCGGCCCTGATGCCACGTAGCCGCCGCCCTGGCAGGTTACCATGTCTTTGGCGGGCTTTCGGACGATCTGTATACCGAAAAATGCCGATGGAATGAAATCAACATCCCTGTAATGCCAGAAGAGGCCTGGAGCGTAAAAAGCCGAACCCGATGTCACCTCTGTAACCGACGGGTCTCTGCCCGTTGATACAAGACTGCCGCTGCCGCCACCGTTGACAATATCGAGGCTGATGCCCTCAGAGGCCAACATTTCTGTGATACTTTTCCGCCGCGGAGTGAACTCGCTGATGGAACGGTTTTTGAGAAACCTGATAAGCCTGTTCAGCCCCGTTTTACCAGGCAGGTTGTCATTGGGGCCTGCTACATGTGCTTCGTAACCCATGATGGCATTGATGCGAACATTAGGCAGGTCAAGTGAGGCCCGAGCTATGCGCAGAGCGTCTTCGACTGTACGCACCGGGCTGCGGCGGACGCCAAGATGCAGTGGAAGGTTCAGAGGCTTGTAGGCTGTATCGATCTCCAGACACGCGTTAAGGGTCACTTCTGCTTTTTTCCCGGCCTGCGAAAGGAAACGTAAATGATCTATGGAGTCGATCATAAGGGATATTTTCTTTCCCCTTCTGGTAAGGTCGGCAAAGATCTCCATGTCGTTGGGCTGTACTGTTGGATAGGCAACAATAAAGTCATCAAGACCATTTTCAGCCAAAAAAGCGGTTTCTTTCATAGTAAATGTCATGACGCCTTTAAATTGAGGGCCTCCCTTGTTTATAATGCGTTTTATCAATTCCACGCATCGTATCGACTTGGAGTGTATGCGTATGCGTTTGCCAGTGTTCTTCTGTGTTGACGCCACATATTCCACATTGCGATCAAAGTTATCAAGGTCAACGAATGCAAACGGCATATGCTGATTTTTGAAAATGCTACGATAACGGTCATACTGGTTGGGTACAGGTTTCATTATATTTCCTCGTCGAATCCCGGCATTTCCTTCATCTGTGCCTTGTAGTCGATCCCAAGTTTTTCAAGCCACTTGACTCTCAAGAAATAATAAGCGGTCACTAATATAAAACAGGCAATGTAGATATATGCCACTACCGGTAATTCTATTAATACGATGAACATGAAGCCCAGGCTTGACGCAACAGCAATAACTGCAGCTATGATCAACGTTGGCATGGAAAGCTTGAAATATGAGGAATCATATCGGTCGGGAAATAAGGATGGAAGCCTTATGGCCGAGATTGCCAGAAAGGAAGTCATAAAAAGGATCCCCACAGCAGTCATCACGCCATAGAAATCAATGCTTTTTCCTATTAACAGCAGAAGGATAACAAAAATAAAAAATGAAGCTACCGCGTTAATTGGAGATCCGCTCTTGTGTACCCTGCCAAAAAATGCGGGAATAAGTCCGTCCCTTGCCTGGGCGAAGAGTTCACGGGGTAGTGCGATGGCCCCGGCGTTAAATGAAGTAAGACCTGCGCTTATCGCACCCGCACTGAGAATGACTATGAACCATGCTGGAAGAAAAAGGGAACCGGATTCCATGAGCGGTGCCTTCATGGCCTTTATAGCTTCGAAGTTATATGGGACTGATTTGATAAATACGCTGCCAACCAGAATGTATATGACAAGAACAATGGAGCCTCCAATAAGGAGGGAAAGGGGTATGTTTTTACGGGCGTTGTGCATCTCCTCCCCCATCTCGGCTATCACCTGGAATCCCATGCACACGCTGTATGAAAGGATTATGGCCATGATGAATCCTCCCACACCCTGGGGGAAGGTGAATGAAATCTCTATTCCTTGGGTGAGTGTTCCGCATATTGCGTATATGCTTAACGCGATAACGAGGTGAAGGGCAAGTATTACCTGCAAAGAGACCGCCAGCCTGAGCCCGAAAAGGTAGAGAAAGAAAAATAAAATGGGTAAGATAATGGCTATCGCAAGCTCGGATATAGTAATGGGCAGGTAGGGCCCTATATACTGGGCAACCCCAAGGGCCACCATGGCAGTAGAGCTTGCACCGCCAAGAATGGCGAAATACGAAGTCAGTGAACCCAGGTAGGGGTTCAGCAGCCTGCTGGTATAGAGATAGCCGGCCCCGGCCCGGGGCAGGGTACTTGCGATCTGCACAATGGGAAGTACACCAATAATGGATATAATGATGGCAATGAGAAAGGCAAGCCACAGGGCTGAGCCTGCCTGGGCACTCACCGCAGCGATCAGGGCGTAAATACCCATTCCGATGACGCCGCCTATGACAAGGGCAACACCTCCAGAAAGTCCTATGGTACGTTCAAGCTTCATTTCAGTTTGGGAAAAATCACTGGGCAATGACATGCCAGCCTCCTGATAACTCTTATCATGGTGTCCGTTTTAATTAAACCACATCAAAATACTTTAAAAGGGCGGGTGAACGGTCATAAAGGAAAAGACATCCATGCCGTTTGCTTCGGGCTTTGTAAGCTCTCCGTTTATTACGCTTGTCATGCGGCCGATTATCTCCTCTTTAAGTTCGTCAAGGGATTTTCCTTCGACAAGGCTTCCCGCATTTATATCCATGTCATCTTTCATGGCATGGTAAATAGTGGAATTGCTTGCCGCCTTGATCACCGGAATGCCGGGAAATCCGGCCGGTGTCCCCCGCCCTGTTGTAAAAAACATAAGCTGTGATCCGCTTGCGGCAAAGCCGGCCATTGAATCCACGTCATAGCCGGGTCCGTCCTGCAGAATTAGTCCCCTTTTTGAAGGATGTTCTCCGTAGTCCACAACTTGCACAATCGGCCTGGAGCCGCCCTTGATGATGCAGCCCATGGACTTCTCTGCAATCGTACTCATACCGCCGTCCATGTTGCCCGGCGAGATAACAAGACCGGCCGCGTCCCCCATTATATCTCTTGCCCGCTCTTCAGCCCTGTCCACCATATCCGTGATACGGCCCGCCACATCTTCATTTTCTGCACGGCGGGCAAGCACATGAGCGGTTCCTATCATCTCCGTATTTTCCCCGATCAACACGGAAGCTCCCTGATCCACCAGCCAGTCAGCCACCGCACCCATGGCCACATTGGCCGTTACGCCTGACATGGCATCTGAACCGCCGCATTCGATTGATAAAAGCATGTCTTTCCATTCCATCGGCTCCCGTTTTGCATTGGAAAGAAGAGCCAGATAATCCCTTGCCGCCTCGGCAGCCTTATCAGCGGTTTTCAAAGAACCGCCCTCTTCCTGGACGTTTAATACTGTTAAGGGTTTGCCGATATCGGCAAGATGGGAAAACAGATTGCCGGTATTGGAGACCTCGCATCCAAGCCCCACTAGTACTGCCGCCCCCACGTTTGGATGGCGGATCATACCGGTAAGCACCCGGAAAAGGATTTCCACGTCCCGCGCCCCGCCCCGGCCGCATCCGTGTGCATGGGGAACACTGACAGCCTCCGGAACCTCCCTGGCTACACGGTTTATAACCCCGTTTACGCAGGAAACCGTGCCAATAACCAGCACGTGATTGCGTATGCCGAATCTTCCGCAGGAGCGCCGATACCCTTTTATCTCCGGGAGGTTTTCCATTGCCCGCTCTCCAAATTATGTGTATGAACCCACGC
>JAGXLE010000162.1 GCA_018334855.1 Desulfobacterales bacterium
GGGAAAGAACGACGATTTATCAAGAATTATGAACCGGCAAAAGAGAGAGCTGGGCAGCAAAACACTTGAGATTATATCGGAGGGCTGGTATACGGCACCTTCGGGTCGGAGGGTTGACATTTCCGGCTCACCGCGTGACTGCGTCCTGCAAACTCGGTTATGCGATCCATGACCGGTCCCCTGAGCAAAGGACATTTGAAGCCTTTTACAGGGTTTTGAATGATTTTTATATTAAAAAGACTAACTTGCCAGCGATATAAGTATTCTCGCGCTTCTTTGGGATTGCAACTTTTATTTGTCATTCAGGCCCTTTGGCACCTGCTTTACCGGTTGCTCTTTGCCGGAATCTTTAGTAATTAATTTATTATGTTTTGTCTATTCCCGGACTTTGTCCGGTAATTATATTAAGTGGACCTGACCCTTTTTTCTTAAAAACCCCGAAATTATGAGCGGAGGACTATCACCATGATACCGAAGGCAATGGAGGAGTTTCTCGGCAGGCATTTGCCTCCATATGTCCGGGAACATCGGGTCCTGAGAAATGACGGGATGGCCTTTATCGAGTTCGGCCCTCTTGATGTGGACCGCTTAAGCCGCCTGGGCATCAAGGTGGACAGGCTCGGCCCCCGGCTGGTGGCCTGCATGTGGATAGAGGAAAGCGACCTGGAAATCGGGGGCTACCTGGTGGTTGACAATCTGGCCATGGGACAGCCGTCCATGGGCGGCATTCGCATGCGGCCGGATTTAACACCAGCCGCGGTTCACAACCTGGCCAGGGGCATGACGTTGAAAAATGCGGCCGCAGATCTGCCTTTCGGAGGGGGCAAATCCGGTATTGTATGCAGAAGCGATGTATCCAGCCGGGAAAGAACAGAGGTGGTCCGGGGCTTTGCCAGGCTTCTTGCCCGCTATCAGGAAATCTATATCCCGGGACCGGACGTTGGAACAAACGATGCTGATATGAAGGCCATCGCATGTGAAAACGGCATGGACGGCGCTGTGTCAAAGACCGCGGATATGGGAGGAAACAGAATAGACGAGCTCGGCGGAGCTGCCTACGGAGTGGTCATAGCAACAAAGGCGCTTCTAGGGCAACTCGACAAGCTGCGTATTTTACCTCAGTTTAAGGAGCTTGAGGTGCCGGAAGAAACGAAGATGGATGTGCTCGTCCAGGGTTTTGGAGCGGTCGGGGCACATGTGGCAAGGATTTTCCAGGAATACGAGCCACAGAATGCTCCACTGATAACCGGTATCAGCGATGAGACCGGCTATCTTTACAGCAGCTCCGGACTGGAATGTAAGGAACTTTTTGATTTATGGAAAAAACACGGTACGGTGGTTCAACGTTTTTATCATGACAGGCTGGACAGGGACTGTGCAGGTCCGGAACAGCTCGTTTTCTCCAATTCCTGCGACAAGCTTCTCACCGAATCCGCATTCTGTTTTGTACCCGCGGCTCCGGTGCCCAATTATCTGGACGTGAACGCCTCCTCAAATCCCTCCATGACAGTGGACCGCATGGGGGACTGGAAAATTATAGTCGAAGGAGCAAACACCTATTCTCCGGACCCTGACCGAAAAGCCGCCAGGCGCCGTATGGAGCGGGCTGTTTACAGGGATAAGGGTGTACTCATTGCCACGGACTACCTGGTAAATTCCGGAGGAGTTATTTACGCGGCCCACGAAAGACTTATTCCAACCCCGGAGCATCTGCGGATTCCGCCGGAACGTCTCGGCGACCCTGAGGCGGTGGATGCCTGGCTCAAACAAAACCGCAGGGAATTTAAAATCCTGGCTGACAAGCGTAGAGAGGCGGCAGAGAAAAAGCTTGAAGAGGTCATCCGGCGCAACATGGCTGAACTTGTGGAAGGGTTGTGTGATGATCACGACAGTCTGCCCTGTGATATGGCCGAACAGATCAGCATCAACCGGATCGCCTCCAGGGAGAAGAAGCGGAAAGTAAGAGACGTCATGGCCGGGATACCAACAATTGGCATTGACAGCAGTGCCACAGAGGCGGCCGGTTTGATTGTCGAGTCCAACAGTCCCATAGTGGCCGTGGTTTCTCAGAAGGGCAAACTTATCGGGATCGTCACTGAATGGGACATGACCGAGGCCATGGCCCGGGAGCTTTCCGCCGATACTTTACTGCCGAGCATCATGACCACAGACGTGATTTCCGTTCCCCCGGACTGTACAATCCTGGACTGCATACGCCGGCTGGAAAATTACGAAATATCGGCCATGCCGGTAGTCGAGCAGGATCAGGTACTCGGGGTGGTCAGTGGCGATATTCTGGCCAGACGGACCCTGTTCAGGCTTCTGCAAACAATGACATGAGTTTAAATTCACAAACCTCTACACCGAAGGCAACCGCAGCTTCTGCTGTTTCTAAATTCCGAAGAAGCCGGACTCATCTCCGATTTTTTGTTTCCAAAACCTCAGATATGTCCATTTTAAACTTTTCACCTAAAATTGCCGTCCGCTTGATAGCTGGGCATTCTTGACATAACAGTATTCTTTAATTATTATTATTTATAGAATATTTAAAATTTTACGAAAGCATTTAACCTTTCCAGAAAGAAGCCCAACTTCGGGAGAGGACCATGCCCCGCCCAAACCATTCCTCAAATTTTATTTCACCTTGAAGGGATAAACAGTGAAACTTCTGAAAAACATGGAAGAAAACGATTTTGAACAGTTGCTTGTTTGCCAGGACAGGAAAAGCGGCCTTAAGGCCGCAATCGCCATCCATTCAACGGCCCGCGGACCGGCTCTCGGCGGTACCAGAATGTGGCCTTACTCCAGCGAAGAGGAAGCTTTTAACGATGTCCTGCATCTGGCCCGGGCAATGTCCTACAAAAATGCCGTCGCCGGCCTGCCTTTGGGCGGGGGCAAGGGGGTCATCATCGGTGATCCGGAAAAGGACAAAAGCGAAACCCTTTTCCGTACTTATGGAAGTTTTATAGACAGACTCCAGGGATGGTACATAACCGCCGAAGACGCAGGCACCTGCCCTGAAGATATGGATTTAATAGCCTCACAAACCCGCTGGGCATTGGGCACGACCAGCAGCGGTGGAGATCCTTCCCCCTCGACTGCCCGCGGGGTAAAACAGGGAATGAAAGCGGCCCTTGAGCATCTTTATGGCACTAAGGATCTGGCCGGCCGGGTAATTGCAGTGCAGGGAGCCGGGCACGTAGGCGCTTTTCTCTGCAGACTTCTGGCCGAAGACGGAGCAAAGCTGGTGATTTCGGATATAAACCGGGACAAGGCTGATTATATCGCCGCTGAGCTGGGGGCCACAGTAGTCTCTCCGGAGGAAATCACAGAGGTTTCCTGCGATATCTTTGCCCCCTGCGCCCTGGGCGCGGTCATCAATGACGATACCCTGGGCCGGCTCAAGTGCTCAATAGTGGCCGGAGCCGCCAACAATGTATTAAAAGAGTATAAACACGGTTATGGCCTGTTTCATCGCGGAATTCTTTATGCACCCGATTACGTTGTCAATGCAGGGGGTGTTATTTTTGTGGCCGACCAGCTCGAATCCCATGACCCTGAACGGGTCATGAGAAGAATCCACGGCATATATGATACTTGTAAAGAAATTTTCAGGCTGGCTGAAAAAGATGGGATAGCACCTTTTGTCGCTGCGGACAGGATAGCCGAGCGTCGCATGGTCAAAGGATCGACAGAAAATGAGGCCGTGGGATAGCCCGGGCATGCGAAGAAAATCAAAAGGCATCGGCTGATATGTATAAACCGTTACAATTTAGAGGGGGTATGGGCTTATGAACAGCTCTGTACGAAAAAATATCGGCGAGTTGGCCATCGGAGAAAAAATCAGACATATGCGCCAAAGCAAAAACCTTTCCCTGGAGGAACTCGCGGAAAAGACCGGCTTGTCCAAGGGGTTGCTGTCCCAGATCGAAAGGGAACAGATCTCGCCTCCCATATCCACCTTATTGAAGGTGGCCGCCAGCCTGGGCACAGACATAAGCTTCTTTTTTCAGGAAGAGACCGAAAGCCCCAGGACTTCGCTCGTGCGCAGCAACGAGCGTCTGGTTGCCCGGCGCAGGCAGGTTGAGGGCGCCAAGGCCAGTCT
>JAGXLE010000163.1 GCA_018334855.1 Desulfobacterales bacterium
CATATTCCCGGATTTTCAAGCGTTCTGACAACTGCTCGACGAATTGCTCTTCGTCGTCTACAAGCAGCACCCTGGTTTTCATGGGATCCTTCTCCTTATGAATGCAAAAAAGTGTTTAAGATCCTGCATTGCTGCAGGGTCAGGCCTTTACTTTTTCTTTTTGTCCTTATCTTTATCCTTATCCATATATTTTTTGGCCGTATCAAATTCGCCGGCTTCGGCAAACGTTCCGGCCATGAAAGAGGTTTCGATCTGCTGCTTGTAGGCCTTGCGGATGCGGGTCACCAGGGTATCGACTTCCACCGGTTTCTGGAGATAATCAAAGGCCCCGAGTCTCCTGGCTTCTTCTTCGTCTTTTTCCGAGCCGTGCCCGGTCAGGATTATAACCTGGACATCAGGATACTGTTTTTTAACGCGCCGCAGCACTTCTATTCCGTCAATTCCGGGCATGCGAAGATCAAGCACCATGACATCAGGTACTTCGTTGTCCACGAATTCAAGCGCCTCTTCTCCGTTTAGTGCAACGTTTGCGCCTATTTCCCGCATTTGGATACGTTCGGACAGGGTGTTGACGAATTCCTGCTCATCATCTACGAGAAGGATTTTGATTTTATCCTTTTCTTTTTTACTTCCCATAATCTTCTCCTTTCCGGGGTTTTTTTCTTTGCGTGCCGTGTTTCAGAAAAGCCCTGGCTTCTTCGGCCTCTCCGGCTTCGGCAAATGCCGCGGCTACCATTGCGTCCTGGCATTTCTCCAAAAATGTCGGCTTTTTGCGCTCGTTTTGCTGTTTGCTGCCGGCAGCGGCCCGGATGCGCTCAATTAAGGCCTGGATATCGACCGGGATCAGAAAATCGTCAAACGCCCCGAGCTTCATCCCGTCTATGGAAAGGGCCATCTGCTCCGCATCGTTTATGGTGATTACCTCGGTTGCCGCCCGGACCCCCTTTATAGTTTTTAGTATCCTCAACCCTTCCATTTTTAAACCGGAAAGGTCCAGAAGTGCAACATCGATTTTTTTCTGCGCAATAATTTTTTTCGCATCAGCCAGCCGCCCGGCGGAGAAAAGGCTAAATCCTTCCCCGTCAAATCTGGAGCCCAGATTATGTCTGAAAAAATTGCCCGTTTCAATAATGAGCAGCTTGACATTCATTATCTATATTAATTCCCGGATAAAATGTCAAACATTTGCAAATCCGTAACGCACCTGGGTGCGCTGGAGCCCCACACTTTCAAGAAATTCATCCAGGCTCTGGCGTTGCCTGGCCGGCTTTTGAGTGCCGAGCATATCCAGGGCTGTATCATGGCACCCGGCTTCTGCAAAGCAGGCGGCGCTCATGTGGACGTCGAATATCTGCTTGATTTTTTCCGCCACCGTTTGGGCCACGCTTTGGATACCGGCAAATTTCATGGCTGTGTCATGCTCGCCGGCCTCTGCAAATGCTGCTGCCGCAAAAGTTTCTTGCATGGTTTTCCGGATGTTTTTTTGCATCATTGCCTCCCTTGTTCATAATTGATTTGAGAATTCAAATTGTTTGATAATTATTAATGCAAGAGGCGTGCCGATTTTGAAGGTGCCGCCAGGCGGGTGCAGACAGAAGAGCGGCTGCTTTTTCGGGAGGTCTTTGAATTGTATTGAAACAATTTAAAACAAAAGCATTAAAACAAAATAAAACAATATAAAACAAACATGTGATCAGCCGTGCAGGTCGGTTTTCCGAACCGGGCAGGATTGATCAAAAAACCAACCAAAATCGCAGATCATCTTTGTCTAATGCAATCTGGCCCCCCAGCTGGGCCGTGATGTCGTTTAGTTCACTCCAGGCTTCGGCGGCTTTGAGCTGCCGGAAAAACTCTCCGGGCTGCGGGGCTTGTTCTCCGGTGCATGCAAACTCTGCTGCAGGCCGTTTGGTTTCGGTTTTTTGCGGTGTAACCCGGATTGCGGTGTTTGCGGGCAGGGTGTTTAAGCAGGATTCGAGACTGAAAAACAGGGCCATAAAAAGCTGCACCGGGTTGGTTGTCAGGCGTATTTGTTCCTGTGCCCCTGCAGTCTCGCCGGCGGTTAAGCTGATGTGCTTTAACCGGGCAAAGCGCTCGGTCAACAGGCAGAATTGTCCCACTGTGTCGGCCAGGTCCAGCTCCGCGCTGCTGCGGTCCGGTGTATGGGCGAACCGATTAAATTGTGTGGTCAGATCTATGCCCCGGTTTAGCTGTTGCTTGATAGTGGCCATGGAGCGGTTGAATCTCTCCTGGTACTTTTCTTCTGCAAGCGGGCAAATGGCCGTGATATCTTCCATGAGTCCTGCTGACTCCTGGATTATGGCCAGCACGTTTTTGACTTCATGGGTCAGGTTCGCGGTCATCCTTCCGAAAAACGCCAGTGTTTTTTCGGTTTCCGGATTCATGTGCATTCCTCTTGTTGTAAAACGGGGTTTTTCAGCGGGGACCGCCAATGGCTTCCCGGATTTTTGAAATCAGCTCGTCAATATCGAGCGGTTTCATCAGGTAGTCAAAGGCCCCCTTGTGCATACCTTCCATGCCTTCCTTGGTCGATCCGTAGCCTGTGAGCAGGATCACCGGCGTTTCCGGATGTTTTTCCTTGATATGATCCATGATTTCCAGGCCGTCCATACCCGGCATTTTTACATCGAGCACCACCGCATCAAAATCATGGTTTTCAAACAAAGACAGTGCCTGTTCTCCCGATGTTGCCGTTTTGGAATCAAAGCCCCTGATTTCGAGTCGCTCTGAAAGAGTTGATACAAATTCTTCCTCGTCATCAACTAGTAAAACTGCGGTCGGATCACTCATCTTCTGTTTCTCCCGGGGGGTTTTGGGGTAAAAAGATGGAAAAGGTCGTACCTTCCCCGACTGTACTGTCAACCCTGATTTCTCCGCCAAGTTTTTTGATGATCCCGTATGTGATCGAAAGTCCGAGTCCGGTGCCGTATCCTTTCTTGGTGCTGAAAAACGGCTCAAATATTTGGCGCTTGGTTTCTTCAGTCATTCCGTGGCCGTTGTCTTGTATGGAAACCGCGACGGTCTGTGCATCCTTCTGCCATGAAGAAAGAGTCACCCGTCCGCCGTCTTCCACGGCTGAAAAGGCGTTGGTTAAAATGTTTAAAAATACCTGCTGTAGCTGACCCCGGTCTGAGTAAATTTTCGGAATTTCTTCTGAAAGCCGGTACCTTATGTCGAGACTTCGGTGCTGAGCCTCTTTTTCCAGAAATCCCAAGGTCTCGGTTAAAACTTCGTTTACATCCATTATTTCGTACTGAACCCCGATCCGCCTGGCAAATCCGAGCAGGCGATGGGTAATATTGCGGCACCGGTCCACCGAATGCAGGACCTGGGATACCGAGCGCATTAGTTTTTCCTTGTCGTGGTGCATGTCATGATCCACCAAGTCTTTTAGCAGTCCGGCTTTTTCATTTATAATGGAGAGCGGGTTGTTTATCTCATGGGCCACGCCGGCGGCCAGCCGCCCGATGGAGGAAAGCTTCTGGGTGTATTCCAGTTCCCGGAATGCGACTTCCCTTTTTTCATCAGCCTCCCGGATGCGCTTTACCAGCAGACGGGTGGAGCTGAAAATAACCAGGATTATCAGCACCACGCTGATGATAAACATATATGACATTTCCTGCTTCAGTGAATGCCAGGCTTTAAAGACACTTGCCTGGGGCAGGATCATGACCAGGGTAAAATCGTGTTTGATCAGGCGCGAATATATCATCACGATTTCGCGGCCCTGAGGGTCGGTGGTTTCCCGGATATAAGTTCCCGGTTCGGTTTCCGGAATTTCCAGGGGGCACTGGTTCAATACCTTGCCATAGAGTTTTGAATCGGTCTGTAGCGTACCCTGGCTGTTGACGAGAAAAGCGTCCTTGACCGGGTCTAAGCCCATGGTACTTATGAGGTTGCTAAACTTCTTTGTGTCCATGGTGGCCCTTAGTATCCATGAGTCTCCGCGGTCGTTTAAATTCTGCACAGCCAGTGCAATGTGAGGAAGATCCCGGTATCCCATGAACACGTCGCTTATAAAAACCCCCCGCACGCGTACCTCGTGAAACCACTGCTG
>JAGXLE010000164.1 GCA_018334855.1 Desulfobacterales bacterium
AGATGATGAAAAGCAGCCGGGTAATGGGCATGCTTCTTTCCAGGATGGCCACCATGATTATTATGATTCCCTCCATGGCTTTCCTGCCGATTCTCATGGAAAGATTCATGGATGCAAGCGGAATTGAAATCGGCTTGGTGGTTGCCAGCCGAACTCTTGTAAACGCAGTTCTTCAAACTCCTTTCGGCAGGGTTGCGGACAAATTGCAGAAACACAGGCTTATTTTTATTGGAAGCAGCTTTATCAGCGTGGCCATGTTTCTGGTTCCGTTTGCAGGAAGCTTTGAAATGCTGATGGTTTTATTCGCGATTATCGGAATCGGAGAGGCGATTGTCTGGCCCGCCCTGGGAGCCCTGGCCACTGAAGAAGGCCGCACATACGGACAGGGCTCCATGATGGGGGTGTTTAACATGGCCATGAGCGCCGGGCTCTTTGTAGGGGCTATGGGAGTAGGAAGCCTTATGGATATTCTGGGCATAGCCTGGGCGTTCTATATTGTTGCCCTGTTTCTTTTTGCCAGTACCATTGCCGCAGTAATCATGATAGGCCCCGCGCCAAAACGGGTGCACGAAAAGATTTAATAAGCCATAATCAATCAGTCCGATTTTCCTTTTGGATTTGACAGTCAACTGGCTGGATCCGAAATTCCGGCCTCTTTAAAACCCTTTGCTCTGAGGCGGCAGGAGTCGCACCTGCCGCAGGGTCTGCCTTCGGGGGAGGGGTCATAGCAGCTGTGGGTCATGGAAAAATCAACCTTAAGATATGCCCCTTTTTTAATGATCTCTGATTTGCTCAAATGCAGCAGCGGGGCTCTTATCCGTATACGCTGCTTTCCCTGGACAGAAATTTTGGTGGCCAGGTTGGCCATGTGTTCAAAGGCCCGGATATATTCTGGCCGGCAGTCCGGATAACCGCTGTAATCAACGGCATTTACGCCGATAAAAATATCTGCCGCCCCCAGGACCTCGGCACGGGCCAGGGCTATTGAGAGAAAAATGGTGTTTCTGGCGGGGACATAGGTTGAAGGGATATCCGTGGCAGCCTCTGTTTCTTCTTTTTTTTCCTTGGGAACATCAATGTCAGAGGTAAGGGCGGAGCCGCCGATGGATCTTAAGTCCAGCCTGACCACCTGATGGTCTGCAGCGCCCAGGACCCGGGAAATTTTTTCCGAGGCTGCCAGTTCATGGTAATGGCGCTGGCCGTAGTCAAAGCTCAGGGTATGGCATACAAATCCTTCTTTTTGAGCCGCTGCAAGTGTGGTTGCAGAGTCAAGCCCTCCGCTGAGCAGAACAACTGCAACTGGTTTTTCGGGCATTCTCACCTCCGGGTTCATACGCCCTTATTAATACCGGGCCACAGGATTTTGTGCATCTGGAGGTGAAGTCTTACATCCAGGCGGTCTTCCAGGATCCAGGCTGCAGCAGCTGCAGGATCCATCATTTCCGACACAGGTGAGATCAGCACAGGGTTCTTTCTGCCCTCAATCCAGTAACGCTTGATAATATCGCGTGCAAACTCGTAGTCTTTTCTGTCGCATATTACAAACTTGACCTGGTCTTTTTTTCCCAGCCGGCCGATGTTTTCAAAATCCGTTTTTCCGCTTTCCCCGCTGCCCGGACATTTTATATCTACTATTTTAACGCATTGCTGTGCAACCCGGTCAATCGGCAGGGTGCCGTTTGTCTCCATAATAACTTCAAGTCCGGTATCTAAAAGCCGCTGAACCAGTGCAGGGGTTTTTGCCTGCATCAGGGGCTCGCCGCCTGTAATCTCCACAAGCGGGAAATCATAGGATTTGACCGCGGCAACTATTTCTTCAATGTCCATGCTCCTGCCTTCAAAATATGCATACCCGGTATCACAATACGTGCATCTGAGATTGCAGCCCGCCAGCCTTACAAACACGCAGGGACGGCCGGCATACAGGGATTCTCCCTGGATGCTGTAAAAGATTTCATTTACAGAAAAACGATATGAAAACTCTTTTTCCGTCCCCGGCTTCATAGCGGAACTCCGGCTTTGTAGAAAAAGGCGCTGCCGGTTATTTCATATCTTCCCGCCGCTGCCGGCACCAAAACTGAGCCTCCACGGCTTACAGACAAAGATTGGCCGCCGCCCCTTTTCCCGATAAGGGCCGAGCCCTTAAGACAAAACAAAATCTCGGTGCTGTGCTTTTCCGGTCCGTGATATACCGTGTCAGGCTCTGTCTCGATTACAGATAAAGTAAATTCTTTTGCCTCTGTAATATATTGCTTTTCAGCGGAATTGATTTTTCCGGGTTCAAGCAGTTCCGGCGGCTTAAAGTCAAATCGCAGTATATTTGTCAGTTCAGCAGCATCAATGTGTTTGGAGGTCAGGCCTCCGCGCAGCACATTGTCGGAGTTTGCCATTATTTCAATGCCTGTTCCGTACAGATAGGCGTGGATCACACCGGGGCGCAGATATACGGCCTTTCCGGGTTTTATTTCCACGAGGTTTAAAAAAGAGGGTGCAAGCACGCCGATATCATCAGGGTAGAATTCATGAAGTTTTTTTATCCATGCCGCCTCCATGCCGCCAAAATTTTCGGATCGTTTTAGTGCTTCATCCAAAATTTTCCGGCGGTGGATTTCATCGAGGTTAAGCAGATCATGGAAAAACTGCCTGATCCCTCGGCTGTCGGGCTGACCGGCCAGCGCCCGGATCTGCCGGTCCATGGTATTTGGGCAGAAAAAGCTGAGCTGCTCGATAATCGATTCCGGGTCCCTGAATCCGATCATGGCACCGAAGGGTTCAATGGCGCATATAAGCTCCGGCTTGCCCCGGGGGTCCCGGTAATTGCGGTGCGGCGCATCAAATGGTACGCCCTGGCGGTTTTCGCGTTCAAATCCTTTAGCTGCCTGTGCACTGTCCGGATGGGCCTGGATAGACAGGGGCTGCTCTGCTGCAAGTACCTTAAACAGGTAGGGCAGGGTATTGTTGTAGGCCCCTGCGACATGCTCGCCGAGAACTGCCTGCGCATTGTTTCCCGCCCATTCGTCCAGGTTTATCCGTTCCCCGTTGACAAGGACTTTGGAAGGAGATTTCGGGTGGGAGCCCATCCACAGTTCAGCCCACGGGGTATGGCCGTCCGGCTTAAGTCCGAGCAGCTTCTGGATTGCGGTTTTAGAGCCCCAGGCGTAGTTTTGAACCGGGTTGTCAAGAAAAACCGGTGTGCCTGTCATGAATTGTCCGTGCATCAGTTTTTAAACAATCCGTTTTCATAAATCACGGTTCGGCTTCCGTCTGCCAGTCTGGCAGTGACCCTCTTTTTTTCAGTGTTGACGATATCCCAGTGCAGGGCAGAGTCGTTGAACCCGAGCTGTTTTTTGGTATTTGCTGTCAAATCCGAAGGTTTTCCGTCATAGGTGTCAGAATAGGAATTGCCCAGCGCGATATGGCAGTTGCCGTATTTGCCCCCGAAATTTTCATCGTATAGCGTGTTGGCCATAAAACGGCTGATTCTGGAAAACCGCCTGTCAGTCAGGGAGAACTCGCCTATCCTGCTTGCCCCCTGATCTATCTGCAGCAGTTTGCGTAAAAAATCCGAACCGGTTTCTGCATCTGCAGACACCACCTTTCCTTTATCGAATTCCAGCCTGATTTTTTCAACAAGATTGCCGCTTCTGTAAGTGGGCTGATCTGCAAAATATACTCCCCTGGTTCCGCGCCAGTCCGGAGAGAGAAAAATTTCAAAGCTGGGGATGTTGTGGCCTGAAATGCCTATCCACCGGCGATGTTCTCCGGGTGTAATCTCAAGGTCTATATGGGCCGATTCCACGTGCAGGGTCTTTATCGGCAGGCTGTTTAACCATTTTTTTATGGACTGAGCGTTTTTGTACACCGAGTGCCATTGCTCAACCGGATCCCTGCGGTTTAGAAAACATGCTTTTACTACTTGGTCGGCATATTCCGAGGCAGTCATGCCCGCATGCCCGGCAAGGGCCTCGGTGGGATACATCCCCAGGGTCCAGCTGAACTCGCCTGTTTCTTCCCTGCGGTCCAGGATATCTCTTAGGGGTTTTCTGGCTTTTAATGTTTTGCCTATTGTTTCC
>JAGXLE010000165.1 GCA_018334855.1 Desulfobacterales bacterium
GGAGGGACTGACCCTTGAAGATATAATCAGCCAGCACGAGGCGGTCAGCGAAGCTGCGGCCATCGGGATCCCGGACGAAAAATGGGGCGAGCGGCCCATGGTAATGGTGGTTGTAAAGGACGATTACAAGGGCAAGGTCAGCGAAGACGAGCTAAAAGACTTTTTCACCAAGTTCGTGGACTCAGGCGAAATCCCCAAGTACGGCGTACCCAACCGCGTCCAGATAGTAGACGAAATCCCCAAGACCAGCGTGGGCAAAATAAACAAAAAGGAAATCCGCAGTCAGGTCACTTCCTGACAGACAAAAAAACTTACATAAAACCGATAACGGCCGTGCCGGGCTGAAGCCGCCCCGGCACGGCCGCTTTTTCAAGGCGCACTGTTACGCGCATCACGCTCCGGAAAGACTTTTTCCCGGCCTGGCCTGATACGCCATATAAAAATTAAGCACCATACATCTTAAGTAATTTCTGCAGCAAAAGAATCAACGGCGGCAAATCATCCTGAATAGTATTCCATACAATATTTTCATTTATACCAAAGTACTCATGTGTAAGTATATTCCTCATATCCCTCATATCCCGCCAGGGTATCTCGGGATGCTCCCGGGAAATTTCCTCGGGAATATGTGAAGCGGCTTCACCAATAATTTCAAAGTTCCTTACAACAGATCAATGGTTTTAGTATCTTCTTTAAATTGTTCAAAATCCATGCCCTGAGTGTACTCAAAGATTTTCTCAACGGATTCCAGGATATCACTTATCCTCAAATTCCATTTTCTACGCGGCATGAACAGCTTCCTTTAAAATATCGTCCCTGAGACCCTTATGCAAAGATTCGCGCGTAGCCAGATCAACCTCGCAAGCCAGTCTTTCACTCAGCTCTCTTCTAAGCCTTACGAATTGAAACATTCCTACACGGGCACCGGTCTCATACTCAACTAAAAGATCAACATCACTGCCCTCCCCGTCTTCCCCGCGTGCGACTGAGCCAAAGATGTAGAAATTTTTAACCGAGTATCGGCTCTTGATATCATTGCTTTTTGCAAGCACATTTAAAATCTGTTCCCTTTTCATATTCCAATGCCTTTTGAGATGGGATAGCAGGACAGGAGATTGCTTTTGACATCAAAATATATACCAATATCCGGGTTGTATGTAAAGACTTGCTTACCACTTGACCCTGTAGGCGGCCGCTTTTTCAAGCTTTTATAAAAATATCCGCTATTTATTAAGATATAGCAATTCCACCGTTTTCTGGAGCTTGCCGGTGGATAACTCGATTTCTTCCGACAGAAAAAAGTTTAGCTTTTCCCAGGCCTTTGCAGGCCCATGAGGTTTTGCCAAGCCATTATCCCTGATCCAGAACATGCCGCTCCAGCACAAAACAGGAAAACCGGCCGTTAAACACTTCCGTATCACCCCGGTTCACCGATACCGTAACAATACGCTTTCTGTTCTCAACCGTGTCCACAGTGGCTTTAGCTGTAAGGGTCTCACCGGCTCTAACCGGTCTGGTAAATTTCGCCTCGGCCCCGGCCAGGACCACGTTGGGATCGTTGACCGCCAGCATTGCCGCATAATCGGCCAGGCCGAACACGAATCCGCCGTGCACCAGTCCCTTTTCGTCAACCGCCATGCGGTCCAGGGCGGTTAGCTCCACCCTGCAATAGCCTTCCGCCAGCTCCGTCGGTGTGCCGCAAAATTCTCTGTCGATTTTTTCATGTGTCGCAATGTCCATGGCATGCCTTCCGGTTTGCGTCAATTTTCATGGTATGGGAAAGGACTTTACCCTTCCAGCTCTGACTTAAACCGCCGGGTAATCTGGCGCTGGTAAAAACCCGGGGCCAGGCGGCTTATCCAGCAGCCAAGCTTTCCGGCGGCTGTTAAAACCAGCAGGTCTTTTTGCCGGGATGCGCCTTTAAAAATTGCCTCTGCCGCGCTTTCCGGTGTGTCCTGGCGGCCCACAAACGATTGAGGCTTGTCAGTAACCCGGCCGTCGGCACCCAGGGCCCTGTCCTGAAGGTTGGTTCTGATAAATCCCGGACATACTATCATTACATGCACCCCGAGGTGGCCCACCTCGGTACGAAGCGAGGTAAACAGGCCGTGCAGAGCGTGCTTGCTTGCACTGTAGCCGGTACGGCCGGGCAGAGGAGCCACCCCCGCGATGCTTTCATTTACAATGATCATGCCGCGGCGCTCAATAATGCTGTCAATGGCCGCTTTTGTGCAGTAAAGGGCCCCGAAAAAATTAACCTCCATTACATTCCGGTAAACCTCCGCCCGGGTGTCCACGAACCGGCTTCTCTGCGTGATGCCCGCATTGTTAAACAAAACGTCAATACCCCCCAGGCGCCTGATCACGGTATTTATCGCCTCATCGCAGTCCGGTTTCCTGGTTACGTCGCAGGGGCAGGTCATCACGGAAAGACCATCAGCATGAAATTCTTTTTCGCGGGCTGCCAGACTTTCTTCATCCATATCCAGAAGGGCGCATTGCGCCCCTGCTTCGGCAAACCTCCGGGCCGTGGCAAGTCCGATACCGCTTGCACCACCGGTGATCACCACGACTTTATCCTTAAAACCCCGCTTTAACAAAACAACTCCTTATGCCAATCTGTAATAAAGGCGCCATATCAGCGCTGCACCGTAAGAAATAAACTTCACAATTCCACACTGGCCTGCTCGGCATTGATAGATCGCGTATCGGTTGCTTATCGGCTTTTGTTTGCCGTCAGGCTCAGTCATTTATCCTCCGGTAATTGCCTGTTTTCCTGTAAGCAGAAACGCCCTTGTCATCTGTATTTTCCGTATTTTTCCACCGCTTTAAACATGGCGATGCAATTGTCGGGATCCACGGACGGATGCAGTGAATTAGAAGAACAGATTATCAGGCCGCCCCCCTTGCCGGCGTCTATAATAGCCTGCGCGACCGCAGCATCGACCTCCTCCGGGGTCCCTTTGGGCAAAAGCTGCTGGCAGTCGATATTGCCCAACAGGCACAGACTATCCCCGCAGTAGTCCTTTACCTCCTTTAAGCTCATACCGGCCTGGGGCTCAAGCGGGTTGAGACCGTCATAGCCTGTTTCAAGAAGGATATCCAAAAGCTTCCAGAGGTTGCCGTCTGAATGCCTGACAATTTTCAACCCCGCCCGGCGGGCTTTCTCCACAAGCTGCCTGTTATATTTATTGACAAATTCCCTGAAATGCGCAGGAGAAATAAGAGGGGATTCATTGCCCGCAATGTCGTCTTCTATAACCAGCACGTCAAGGCCTGCCTCAATTAACATTTCAAGCTGGGTCATGTTATAATCAAGCGTTATCCGGGCAACATCGTGAACAAAGCCCGGGTTTTCAAACATCTGGATCATCATGTTTTCCATGCCCATAAGCCGCCAGGTTCTTACGAAAGCACCGCGCATCAGCCAGAAAAGTGCTTTTTTGCCTTTAAAGCGATCGCGCGCCATATCGAGAAGAAGCAGATGCTCTTTTTTGGGGACAGGCGGGGTATAGCCGGCCAGATCCGCAGGGGTTTGTACCGGATGGCGGCGGGGCACGGGAAGGCCGTGATCGGAGATTTCATAGGTAACACCGAAATCATCCATTACCAGCCCGGACCCCAGGTTGCTTTCATGCCCGATTTCAAATGAAGTAAATCCGTCGACCTGGAATTCCTCGTGAATCAGCAAAAGCGTATCAACTAGTTTTAACAGTTCCGCCTCGGTCATATCGCGAAACAGCTTAATCTCCGGCAAGCCCTCTGTCAGATATTTCCCTATCCCGATAATCGGGGCCTCGTTAATCGCATGGATATAGAGCGGAACCCGGTCCGCCTCCCTGATATCGAGTGCGGTAATTATTCTCTGTCTGCCGTTCATATTTTCCCCCCGAATATTAATTTCTTACATACGCAGTTTACGATATTCTGCACGCGTCCGGATCGGTAGCCTCAGAATCAGGGGGCAGCCCTATCCTGGTGAATATAAATGCCGTGGCAAGGCCCGCGATAATGTGCCATATTCCCCACCAAGCCACCAGGATGGCCATGCCGCCCAGACC
>JAGXLE010000166.1 GCA_018334855.1 Desulfobacterales bacterium
CTCAGAGATTGCATCTTCGGGGATCCTGCCTTCAAGCCCTGCCCTGCCGAAAAAGTACCGGATCCAGACCTCCTCGTTTCCCGGAATCATAGCTTCGGCCAGTTTTGGCTGCTGCTGGAAATACTGGTACCAAAGGGGTACCGATCCCCTGGATTGCATGACTTTCAGGGCTTCCGCGTTTCCTTTGATATTGGTAATAACGTGGATATTCATGATAACCAGGCGGGAAACGCGTTCGGGTATGGCAAGGGCGACTTCCTGTGCCACTGCGCCGCCCCAGTCGTGACCGGCGAGAAAAAACCGGTCCAGGCCGAGATTGTCAATGATTTCGATAACATCTTTTGCCAGCTCCTGCTTCAGGTAACAGTCCCGGTCCATGGTTCTTTCGCTGTCACCAAGACCCCGCAAATCCGGCGCGATAACCCTGAGATTTTTGTTTAAAAAGGGGGTAATTGCTTCCCAGCAGTAAGAGCTTTCGGGCCAGCCGTGGATCATGACCAGGGGCGCTGCGTCAGTGTTTCCGCGATCCCGCACATTGAAAGTTCCGCGTGAAAGAGACATTTTTTTCGTTTCCATAGTGGTCTTTCCTCCTTTTTGTAAGCTACAAATTCCATATCAGGGATCAAATTGTGTGGCAAGCAATGATTCTAATTGTCAACCCTGCATATTGCCCTCCAGTTGCTTTTATTGTATCCTGTTTCCATAAAAATGCATTGGTTTAAAAATTATGCCATCAACAAACATTTAAAGACAGAATATATCAATGCTCTATCAATCTTCGGGTACCATCCCCTTTGAGATACGCGATTTTCCCGAATGGCACCGCGGACGGGAGATATATGCCGTCTGGGTGCTGCGTTGCGACGAAAACAAAGCCATTTACGAAAAACTCAAAGCTGCCAGAAAGCATCTAAACGGATATTTGACAGAACATTACCACCGTCAGCCGCACATTACCCTGTTTGTGTGCGGCTTTCCGGTGAAAGAACATAAATATAACGATGATTTTACCAGGGCACAATTTGAAGCTCAACTACAGGCTTTAAGAAAAGCTGATATACAACCGTTTGAGGTCGAGGTCGGCGGTATGAACAGCTTTGCATCTGCTCCTTTCCTGGAAGTCAACGACCCTGAAAGCGGCATACAGCGCTTGCGGAAAGTTATTTCACGGGGGGCATTCGAATTCCGCACCGCGCCGTATGTACCACACCTGACCATCGGCCTTTATTCGGATGTATTTCCCGGTAAAAAAGTATTGGCGCACATGGCAGCCTTTTCAAGCGAGCCGGTTCGTTTGATGGCCGAACAGGTGACATTTGCAACGTATAAGGCAGAAGAATTCGCCGGGAAACTGTGCTACGAATACGAATTTTATCTTAAATCCCGGCAGGATCAATAAAGGGGAAGTTAAAATCATGAAAGTCGGATATTACCAATACGCTCCGGAATTTGGCACCCCCGGGCGGAATCTGGAAAAGGTGGAAAATTGTCTTGCCGGGGTTGATGCAGATATCATTGTTCTGCCTGAGCTTGCATTTACGGGATACTTTTTCGAGGATCGTGACGAATTGCAGGAGTTAGCCGAAGATGTATCTGAGTCTCCTACTGTCAATGGTTTATCAAGGCTTTGTAAAAACGGCAATTTTTACCTGGTGACCGGATTTGCGGAACGATGCAAAGAAAAAGTGTATAATGCCGCACTCGTAATCGGCCCGTCCGGGCTGCTGTATCGTTACCGCAAGATTCATCTCTTTAATACCGAGAAAGAGTATTTCGACTCCGGAGATACCCCGCTTGAACCCATAGAGATCAAAGGAGTAAAGCTCGGGGTTATGATCTGTTTTGACTGGATATTCCCGGAGACAGCCCGAACTCTTGCACTGCGAGGGGCCGAGCTGATTTGCCATCCCTCAAACCTGGTGCTGGCCTATTGCCAGAAAGCGATGCTTACTCGCTGTCTTGAAAATTGCGTGTATTCGATAACAGCAAACAGGACCGGCAAAGAAACCCGTCCGCGCGGAGAGCTCCTGTTTACAGGGGGAAGCCAGATTGTCGGGCCGAAGGGAGAAGTTGTTGCCGGTTCTGACTCCGAAGAGGAGGCTGTTGTTATCCGTGATATCGACTTATCTGAAGCCCGGAAAAAATTAATTACTGAAAACAACGATTTGTTCGCAGACCGGCGACCGGAGTTTTATGCTTATAATGAGTGTCCATCCGGAAATGACTGATTTGTTAAATTTCCGGATGGACACTTTGTTAACGGGTTACCAGCAGTCAACATTAGGCCTTTTTTTGCCGCTGCGCGGTTCGGGTTCAGGCTGGGCATCAAGGCCTGAGATAATCCATTGTCTTGTTTCAGCAGGATCAATTACATTGTCTATCTCGAGACATGAGGCCATGTTGATTGCTTTGCCGTGCTCGTAATACATGGCCAGGAGCTCATTGAACCGCTGCTCACGTTTTTCAGGATCTTCAATAGCCTCCAGTTCTTTTCTGTATCCGAGCCGGACAGCTCCTTCGAGACCCATACCGCCGAATTCTCCGGTAGGCCACGATACAATAAAATCGGAATTGTGAAAGCTTCCCCCCGCCATTGCCATGGCAGCAAGACCGTATCCTCTTCGCAGCACGATGCTGAATACCGGGACGGTTATGTTGACAAAATTTGTAAAAATGCGGCCGAAATGCCGCACCTGCGCGGTTTTTTCAGCCTCCGGGCCAACCATGAACCCAGGGGTGTCAATAAGTGAAACCATTGGTATGTCAAATGCGTCGCAAAGCTGGGCAAAACGGGAAAGCTTGTCCCCGCTGTCCGCGTCTACGGCCCCGCCGAGATGAAAGGTATTGTTGGCTACCAGGCCGAAGGGATGTCCTTCGATTCTGATAAGTGCCGTAACGATTCCCTTGCCGAATTCCCGGCGCAGTTCAAGCACCGAGCCCTTGTCTGCCACAATGTCGATTATTCTCCGTACGTCATAGGCGCGCCGCCGCCGCTGCGGCACTGCATCACGCAGCCGGTTCTGATCCTTGCATTCCCATTCCGATACAGAGCCCTGGAAATAAGACATATACTGCTTTGCTTTTTCAACGGCTTCTGCATCATCTTCAACAACTATATCAATAACGCCGTTTGGAGACTGAACCGAGACCGGTCCTATCTCGTGCGGCTCAAACCGGCCAAGGCCGCCGCCCTCTATCATTGCGGGCCCCGCCATGCCGATATTGGTGTTTTTTGCGGCTATGATCACGTCACAGCAGGCCAGCAGGGTTGCATTGCCTGCAAAGCAGTAACCGCTGACGATACCGATAACCGGTACAAGGCCGGAGAGACTGGCAAGATGGGAAAATGACTTGATTTCAAGACCCGCTACGAGGGTTTCGCTCATATCCACATCTCCGGGCCGGCCCCCTCCGCCTTCTGCAAAAAGTATGGTCGGAAGCTTTCTTTTATTGGCAAACTCCAGCATCCTGTCTTTTTTCTTGTGATTAAAAAAGCCCTGCGTGCCGGCAAGAACCGTGTAGTCATAGCCTATCACCACGCACCTGGTTTTTGATTGATCAAAAAGATGGCTGTTGACTTTACCGACAGTAGTCACAACCCCGTCGGCAGGCGTATTTTTGATCAGTTCCTCCATGGGGGTCCGGCGGCGCTGTGCGGCAACGGCCAGGGATCCGTATTCAATGGAGGGATAATCGTCTAAAAAATCACTTATATTCTCCCGAATCGTCCGCTGTCCTTTCTGGTGCCGCCGCTGAACGGCCTCAGGCCTGGCCTCATCCTTTGTCATCCTCTGCCGCTCTATAACCTCTGCTAATTCAGAGCGGATTTCGTTTGAATCGGATTTTTTTGTTTCATTCATTTTTGACCCCTTCTTTCCTTGGTTTCTCAGCTTCAAATACTTCTGACAATTATTTTCAACCTAAATTGAGCGATTTTCAAGTTTGCCGCAGATACAAGGAAGATGCAGACGAGCTATAGTGGACTATGCAAGCCTGCATCTGACGCAGTAGATGCGGCAGAATTGGAAATCCCGGAGGGTTTCA
>JAGXLE010000167.1 GCA_018334855.1 Desulfobacterales bacterium
GGGTCTCTGGGGGCGGGTGGTAACCGAGGGAAAACCGGTAATAACCAACAATCCACGCACTCATCCGGACAGCCTGGGCGTGCCAGAGGGGCATCCAGGCCTGACGGCATTTCTGGGGGTCCCTCTGAAGCTGGAAGACAGGGCAGTGGGGCTTATCGGGCTGGGCAATAAAGAGCAGGGCTACAACGAGACAGATCTTAGAAATATTGAAGAACTGAGCCTGGCTTTTTGCGAGGCCCTGCGCCTGAAACAGACCGAAGCCGCATTAAAGGACAGCGAAGCAAGATTCCGGGCAATCGCCGACCTGGCCCATGACGCAATAATTATGGCAGATCAAAACGGCAACATTATTTACTGGAACCAGGCAGCCGGGAAAATCTTTGGCTACAAGGCCGGGGAGGTCATGGAGAAGAATCTGCATGAGCTGCTGGCCCCGGAACGCTTCAAGGAGGAGTACAGAGAGGGGCTGGAAGCATTCAGTAAATCCGGCAATGGAAAAGCCGTGGGCCAGACCCTGGAATTGGAGGGAGTAAGGAAGGACGGAAGCGAGTTTCCCCTTGAGCTTTCCATGTCCGGGGTTCTGATCCAGGGTTCATGGCACGCTATCGGGATAGTCAGGGATATAACCGAGCGAAAGCGCATGGAGAAAGAACTCGAGCGGTTATCTTACCAGGACGGGCTGACCGGAGTGGCCAACCGGAGGCTGTTTGAACAAACCCTGGACCGGGAATGGCAGCGCCTGGCCCGTAGCAAAAGTCCGTTGGCTTTGATCCTGCTGGATATTGACTATTTCAAGGCCTTTAATGACAGATATGGACATCAAAAGGGCGATGAATGCCTGCGGCAGGTGGCCCGATGCATTGACGGTCTTTTGAAAAGACCGGCTGACCTGGTGGCCAGATACGGGGGCGAGGAGTTTGCCCTGATCCTCCCTGAAACCGGGGCCAACGGTGCCAGGGCAGTAGCCGAAAAAATCAGAAGCGAGATACAGGCACTTGGCATTGCCCATGCCTCCTCACCGGTTGCAGAACAGTTAACCGTAAGTCTGGGTGTAGCCTGGTTCGTCCCCACAACATCTTCCGCTCCCGAAGACCTGGTGGCCGCGGCGGACGAGGCTCTCTACCAGGCCAAATCAGATGGCAGAAACAGGGTCAGGTGGAAGGAGGTTACATGGCAGTGACCGGGACAACCAATGGATATCTCCCCATATAGCCATGGCCGGACAATATCCCGAAAACATCATAGAAATATTTGAGGATTTTTTCTTTATCCAGAGGGGTTTTTTAAACTGCAACCACTTTGTCTACCGCGGCGACCCCCCGATCCTGATAGATACGGGCTATCTTGGCGGCCTTGAAGAAACAGTAAGCCTGATTGCCGGCTTGGGCGTGGACCCGGCCAATACCGGCCTGATCATAAATACCCACTGCCACTGCGATCATATCGGAGCAAACCGGTTCATCCAGGACATGTCCGGCTGCGAGTCTGCCCTGCAATATATAGGCAAGCACTTTATTGATACCCGGGATGACTGGGCCACCTGGAGCAGGTACTACAACCAGGAGGCGGAATTTTTCGAGACCACTTACGGTTTGGAAGACGGACAAACCCTGGACATTGGTCCTTACAGATTTGAGGTCCTGTATACACCCGGTCACAGCGCGGACGGAATCGTTCTGTACAACAGGAGGGAAAAAATCCTTTTGTCCTCAGATACCCTGTGGGAAAACGACGTGGCCGCCATCACCGAAAGAGTGGAGGGCAGCAGGACCTTGTTTTCATTTATTGAATCCTTAAACAGGCTGCAAAACCTTGATGTGCGTATGGTCTACCCGGGCCACGGCAGGCCCTTTAACGATTTTAAGGGGGCCCTGGAAAAAAGCCTGGACAAGATCCGCAAATACCTATGGGACAAGGAAAAGCTGGGCAATGACCAGTTAAAAAAGATCCTGGTCTACACCCTTCTAATGCGCAGAAAGATCGGTAAAGATGAGCTGTTTGAAGAACTGATGCGCACCTGGTGGTATCCTGAGACCGTGGACTTCTATTTTCAGGGAAAATACGAACAAAAATACACCCAGGTCATAGGCGAGCTTTTGGACAAAAAGGTCATTTATAAACAGGATGATCTTTTGTATCCCGCGGTCAGGGCGTGAGATGGCGGAGGGGGTCAGATTTCGGGTGTCTTTTTCAACAGTCATCCTGCGTTCGCATTCCGCACGGATACCCGGATCATTTGAATCACCCGCACATCCTCCTGGTTAAGGAATAACACCCCTGAATACATGCCTGCTAAAAAGCCCTTCCCGCACCGGAAGCTGTTTATTATTGACAAATACCCATTAATAAGGTTTAAATATTAATAATTGCTACACTTATCTGAAAATCCAATATATACGCACTGCGAACAACACGATAGATAACCGGAAATGCAGCTCCATATTTCCCCTGCATATCTGCTCAACCCCAACTTCCTAAATCACCAAAGATGCGTATATTACCATAAAAAACACCAGAACCGGAATTTCATATACTCACTTCGGGCTGATATCACCGCAATGCACCGGGATATGAGCCTGATTTAAAGCATATCCCAATATTCATGCCGAACAGGCGTATTATTTTACGCCTCTTCGGGCATCTAATCATCGTTGAACTAAACCGCTTCGCGGAAACGTGCATACCTATTTGATTACAATTCAATTATTTCTGTTCCTTTCTCGCTGTTTTTTCTCCTATCCTTAAAAGTCAAAACTGTTCTATATGCTTTCTTAGGCACCGGTTTGACGCCGGTTTTTCAATCAAACCCATGATAAGGAGGCATTATGAACACACCACTTCGCAAAAGATTCAATGACTATCTGACCCTGCAACGCTTTTCTGACCGCACAATTGATTCTTACATGCAGGCTGTCAACGCACTGACGCGCCATTACAACCAAAGCCCGGACAAATTGACCAACCAGCAGATACAGGACTATCTGCTGTATTTGATGCAGGAACGCAAACTTTCCTGGAACAGCTGCAATGTCGCCTTCAGTGCCTTGAACCATTTTTATCTGAAATTTCTAAAGCGTAAGGCCGGCGATTTTTGGATGCCGCCCCGTCCCCGCCTTCAAAAACTACCCGAAGTATTGAGTAGAGAGCAAGTATGCGCCGTTATTAATGCGGGCCGCGATATCCGGCACCAGGCCCTTCTGGCCATGGTCTACGGCTCGGGTCTGCGCGTCGGTGAACTCGTGGAGCTCAAAATCGCACATGTCGACAGTGACCGCATGCTGGTCCGGGTAGAACAGGGAAAGGGCCGAAAGGACCGCTATACGCTGCTGTCTCAAAAGGCCCTGGATTACCTGCGCATCTACTGGAAGGCCTTTCGACCGCAGGACTACATCTTTTTCGGCAAATTCAAGGATCTGCCCATGTCGGTCACCACAGCACAGAGAATATATAATCAGGCCAAAAAAGCAGCCGGAGTCACCCGGGGCAAAGGTATCCATACTCTACGCCACTGTTTTGCCACCCACCTGCTCGAACAAGGTGTGGATATTTATTACATAAAAAATTTCCTGGGCCACAGCAGTATCCAGACCACCATGGTCTACTTCCATGTCCAGCCCAACCGATCCGTATCGATTTACAGCCCACTGGATGCAACCGAGGACATCCCGGGAGGCGATCATGAACCAGCCCCGATATGAAGTAGCTGATGTGTTCCGGCAATACGGTGAGGCGTATTGCCGAAAATATTCCTTGTCTCCCGAACAGCTTGCCGTATTCAACCTGATCAAAATCTGCAGAACCTCGGTTCTTGGCGGCCACCTTGAAAAATGCGACCATTGCAGCTTTGAGCGGCCGGCCTACAACTCCTGTCGCAACCGCCACTGCCCGAAGTGCCAGAGCCTGGCAAAAGAAAAATGGCTCAATGACCGCCGGTCCGAACTACTGCCGGTCGGCTATTTTCACCTGGTCTTCACACTCCCGCATCTTCTCAATCCCCTTATTGTCTGCAACAAAAAAATT
>JAGXLE010000168.1 GCA_018334855.1 Desulfobacterales bacterium
AGGCTGCATCTGACGCAGTAGATGCGGCAGAATTGGAAATCCCGGAGGGTTTCAGATTTTTAAATATAAATGGGTATAATCCTTTACAAAATCATGTTTTTAAAAATCTGAAACGCTCAATTTAGGTCCGCATTTTCCGCATTGATTGTCATGGCCTCATCAATATTGACCGATATGATCCGCGAAACACCGCTTCCCGCCATGGTCACGCCAAAGAGCATATCCGAGAATTCCATGGTCTTCTTGTTGTGGGTGATCATGATGATCTGGGTTTTTTCCCCTATGATTTTTAACAGCTCGTTGAAGCGCTCCACGTTGATATCGTCGAGCGGGGCGTCGATTTCGTCGAGCAGGCAGAAGGCTGCCGGGTTTAACAGAAAAATGGCAAAAATAAAGGCTATGGCAGACAGGGCCTTTTCCCCGCCTGAAAGCAGGCTCAATCGGCTGACCTTTTTTCCGGGCGGATGAATCATTAGCTCCACGCCTGTTTCAAGGGGCTTGTCGGGCTGGGTCAGCTCCAGCCAGGCAGCGCCGCCGTTGAAAAGTTTCGGAAAGAGTTCGGAGAATTTTTCATTTATTGCTTCAAAGGTTTCGGAAAAGAGCCTGCGGGTGATCCTGTTGATTTTCCGGATCACGTTTTCCAGGTCTGAAAGGGCTTCCACCAGGTCGTCGCGGTGGCCTGCCAGAAAATCGTACCGGCTTTTCTGGTTTTCATATGCTTCGATGGCCCCGAGGTTTACCTCGCCCATGTGATCGATTTTCTGTTTGAGCAAAACGCGATCCTGTTCGGTTTTTTCAATGGAGAAATCGTTTGCAGAAACCTTTTCCTGCCATGCTGATCTGATCTGTTCGAAGGAATCGGCGTATTTTTCAAGAAACCGGTTTACGAGGTTTTCCTGGTTGATGTGGAGTCCGGAAAGATCGAGTTCGAGCTGGTGGATCTTTTCCCTGGTCTGTTCAAGCTCGCTCTGGGTATTGGAAATGTCTGCATCGGTTTTTTCGCGGCGGCTCGATAAATTACGGTATTCGGATTGTTCTGATTTGAGCTTTTCCTGCAGCGATTTTAAGGCCTGGTTTTCTTCTTCCAGGCGCTTTTTGCTCTCTTCGATTTTGGCTCCGGCGTCTTCGGCCTGTTTCTGTTTGCGCTCCATTTCATTGCTCATCTGCTCGATTCGGCGTCTGCCTTCCTCCCTGAATTCCTTTAGCCGTTGCTCGGTCTGGCGGGAGTTTTCGAGCTCGGCTGAATGTTTTGTCAGTCTGAGCTTTAAATCCATGCTCCGGTTTTCAAAATCCCGGATTTTTTCATTCACTTCTTCGATTTCGGTGTTGAGCTCATCGATGCGCGTTTCAGCGGATTCGATCTCCTCTGAAATCTGTGAAAGAGCGCTGTCATGGCCGGCAATTTCGTTTTTGATGTCTTCTTTTTCGCCCTGGAGGCGCTGCTGTTCAAGCGTTAAAACTTCCAGGCGGCTGCGGGCCTGTCTGAGTTTTTCCCCGGTCTGGTAAAGGGCTTTGTCAGCCTCTACTAGTTGGGCGTCATTTTCGTGCTTCTTTCCCGTCAGTTCCGCCAGTTTATTTTCATGTTTTCTGACCCTGGCTTCAATCGTCTCCTGCAGGTTTTTTGCTTCCTGTAGTTTTTGATCCGTTTCATCCAGGCTTTCTTTTAGCTGGCGCACTTCCTGTTTTTTTTCCAGGATGCCTGCAAGCCTGTCAGTGCTTCCGCCTGTCATGATTCCCCAACACGAGACCAGGTCGCCCTCCCGTGTGGCAACGATGCGAAAGGGTGTTTTTGAATCAACTGCAGCCCTGGCGCTCTGCAGGTCTTTTGCAACCCCGGCGTCCCCGATTAGCGCGTTTACAACGTTTTCGAAACCGTTTTTTACCCTGATGTGGCTGCAAAGACTTGTTACCGGCCCGTCCTGGTTTTTATCCGGGATTTCGGGGAGAAGCACGTCCGAGGGGATGAATCCGCCCCTGCCTGCATTGTTTTTTTTCAGAAAATCAAGGGCCTCCATGCCCGCCTTGCTGTCTTCTACGACAATATACTGCAGGGCGTCTCCCAAGGCGGCTTCGACTGCGTGTTCAAAGCCCTCCTCAGGCTCTATGACATCTGCTATGATTTCCATGCATCCGCGGCCTGGCGCATCCCCGCCCGATCCTGAGGCCTTCTTTCTGGCCGTCATAACTGCTTTGACTCCGTCCTTGTACCACTCGAAATTTGACTGCATCCGGTTTAACACGCCCAGCTTGGATTTTAGCTTGGATCGCTGATTGGACAGCTCGTTTACAAGTTTGACCTGTTCATTGAGCCTTGTGCTTTCCGAGTCAAGTGTCTCTCTGCGGCTTTTTATTTCGTCTTCCAGCCTGTCGCGCGTTTCGCTGAGCTCTTGCTGGCGGGCCTGCCGGGAAGCCTCGGTCTCTTCTAGTTCGGAGATATTTTCCTGTGTTTCGTCAATTTCTGACTCAACCTGGCCGAGGCGGCGTTTTAACTGATCCTTGTTTGCAGCCGCACTGTGATATATGTTCTGGTATTTGGCCTGCCTGGCTGAAAGTTCGGTCAGGTTTTTTTTGCTTTTTTCAAGCTCCTTTTTAAGCGAATCCAGCCTGGCTCTGTCATCTTCTGAAGCCGATTTCTGCTCTTGTATCTGTGATTCGATTGACTCGATTTCTGAGTGCAGTTCACTGCTTTTCTTCGAGGCCTGCCCGATTTCAGAGTCCATTTTGCTGTTTTTGGCTTCAAGCTCCTCTATGGAATGTTTCAGCCCGGAGACTTCTTCTTCCAGGCTGCTTTGGCTTTCATGCAGGTGCTTTAAATCGCTTTCAAGCCTGTCCCTGGTGCGCTGCCTTTCTGCCTTTTCCTCCCGAAGCTTTGCAATTTCGCCTTCCTTTTCTTTGCGGCGGGACTCGATTCCGGTCAATGCCTCGTTTAGATCTTTGAGCGTATCCGCACTCAGGGTGTCTTTTTCCTTCAGCCGGTCCAAAAGCTGCCGGCTTTCTGTGATGCGCCGTGCATAGTCCTCGTAGTAATAGACCGTGACAAGAATATCGGCCTCCTTGAGCTGCTGCCGGTATTGCTTGTACTGCCTGGCTTTGTATGCTTCCGTAGACAAGGTCTCGAGCTGGGTTTCTATTTCTTCGAGGATGTCGTTTATGCGCTCAAGGTTCGGCTGCGTGGCCTTGACCTTGGATAAGGCCTCCTGCCTCCGGTTTTTGTATCTGACGACACCGGCGGCTTCTTCTATGAACGTGCGCCGCTCCTCGGCGGTTGCGTCAGTAATAGCGCCAATGTTGCCCTGCTGAATTATGGCACAGGACCTCGAACCCATTCCGTAGCGCAAAAAAAGGTCGTGGACGTCTTTTAAGCGGCAGGGCTGCTTGTTTAGCAGGTAGAGGCTTTCGCCTGATCTGTACAGTCGCCGGGTGATCATGACCTCTGAATAGGAGTTGACAGGGGCGGGAGCGTGCTGTGAAATATCTGCCAGGGTCAGCGAGACTTCTGCCATGTTTACCGGCGCCTTTTTGTCCGTGCCTGAAAAAATTACATCGCCCATGGCCTTGCCCCGAAGCTGCCTTACGCTCTGTTCTCCCATGACCCATTTTATGGCGTCTATGATGTTGCTTTTTCCGCAGCCGTTCGGGCCCACCACTGCGGAAACCCCCGGCGGAAAGGAAATGACGCATTTTTCCGCAAAAGATTTAAAACCGTAGATTTCCAGTCTTTTCAACTGCATGGAGAGAAAGCCTTAGCTGTCTTTAAGGATTCGGCTGGACAGATACCCATCGCGCGGGATTGCTCGGCACAAACCTGCGTATTTATTGTCTGGCATCACGTATCGGAATCTGCTAAATTGCAAAATTTATTTCTTACAGATTTTGGGTTATCTATTGTCCATCCAGAAATCAGATAATTTGTTCAAGTTCAAGGAAGGCGAAAATTTTAACCGCAGGAATACTCAAAGTATTTTGAGGATTAAAATTTGAGCCTGACGCAGAAATTGGGCAAATTAGCCATTTCT
>JAGXLE010000169.1 GCA_018334855.1 Desulfobacterales bacterium
AATCTTGCGGCGGCCTGTTTGGCCTCTTTGCCTGCACCCTGAGTCTTTAATGGAGACGCTGCCGGTTCTGCCGGTTCTGGTGGTTTTGGCAAATCCGGGTCATTTGCTTTCTCCATCTGATGCGCTGTGCCGCCTGCCGCCGCAACAGCGGCAATCAGTTTGGCCGCACCCGCTGCTGTCATACCGCTCATTTTAAATCTCCCTTACATTTCGCTTGGCGAACCGCTGCCTTGTTTGATTGATTGTCGCAATTTCGGGGGCCGGCACGGGAACCGCAAAACCAATTGCAAGCGCATCGCCGGCATCCGGGCTGGCCCCGCCATCAAGTTTGATTTCTTCTTTTGACAAAAGCTGCAGCCGGTCCTTGTTGTCATGCTTGTATTCCTGAATCAACAGGTCGTCTCTTAACTCCGGGTCTCCCGGGATATCCGCACCCTCTTTTAGCCAATCCCGAAGCCTAAACCACATCTCGGCCCGCAGGTTATGGAATCTCTTGTCTTCTGATGCCGCTGATCCGGGCACCACTTCCATTACGTTTGAAAAGCCCATATGCCTGAGCCGATCCACCACGCCGGTGCCGGAAAGTCCGGCAACCTCAACAAATATCACCTGAGGCCGCCAGTGGTTGGCAGACTCGGCAATGTATCCGGCAAGCTGCATGTTATCGATTTCACGGAACTTGCGGACAGAATGCACCTTGTTGCCCTGGCGAATCATAATAACGCTTTGATCATCTCCGTATCTTGCCACATCCACGGAAATAATGATCGGTGCATGGTTGTAATCAATGCTGTGAATATCCGCAGCCATTGCATCATCGATTAAATCCTCGGAAATTAACTGCGCCGAAGATGCTGAGGGAAACTCACCGCGCACCCGGACTTTAACAAAGTCTGAATCTTCCCCGTAATCATCCACCCACTGCTGGAGCTTGGTTTTGTCTGTCATTTTCGCTGTTCGCGAGTCAATCTTAGCTGTGGACCATCGATGCCGGAACTTGCCAAAGCACTCGCGGAAGCGTCCCTTGTTGCGGGTCGGGTTGCCAAAAACTACCCACATAGCCCCGGGGGTTGTCATCGCACCCTCTGCAACTTCCCAAATCGGATCGGCAATATTTGACGCCTCATCAAAGATCAAAAGCACGTGCCGCTCATGGGTGCCGGCAAAGGCTTCCGCCCTGTGCTCACTCCAGGGAATAGCCGATGCGAACCATGTCTCTGGGTGTTCTTTTAAGAAAAACTTGGTCGCCGTCCACTTAAACAGATCCCCGAACTCAAAGAGTTTGTGCCACTTGGCGATCTCCCGCCATGTCTTGGTTGAAAGCTGATCTGCCGTGTTTGCGGTTACAACAATCTGCGGGTGCGGCCTGGTGCTTATGGCCCATAAAACGATCCAGGCGATGGCTGCTGTCTTGCCGATGCCGTGACCCGATGTTCTGGCAATCTGTGTTGCCTCATTCATATTTAAAGATCCGTGGCCGAGTTCTTCCAAAACATCTGTTTGCCACTGATCCGGGCCTTCTTCATCGGCAAGAGAACCCGATCCCCACGGGAAACAATCCATCACAAAACCGAGGGGATCATCGAAATAATTTTCCGCTAAAAATTCAAGCGGGTGTTTTTGTTTTTCAGCTTGCGCCATTAAGACTGTATCCCAACCTTGGGGCTGTCCGAGCCGTAGTCACCGGATTTTACACCAGCGCGGAACAATCCGCCATGCCTTGGCACGCTGATGCCGTCCACGTAAGTGGATGTGTACGTATCCACATCGTGCGCAGTGGTCCCGCCATCCTTGGAAAATTGCAGCGTGATCGTGGAATTGCTCACCGTGCCCTCAATAACCAGTATGCCCGGGCCATACAGCTTGATCCAATCCGTAAATGTATCTGCCCCACTGATTGTCACCGGATTTGCCATTTACTTTTTCCCCTTTTTGCTGTGCTTTTTGGCCTTATATGCCTGATATGCTTTTTGCGCGGATTTCTTGGTCTTATACATGCACTTTCCACTGCCTATCCGCCATTTGCCCTTGCTGCATTTCTTGACGGGCATTATTTGCCCTCCCGTTGTTTTTTACGGTCGATGATCTTTGTCATTTATTCCCCATAAACAACAATAACTTCGTGTCCAGCACTCAGTGTGCATTCACTATAATCGATTACCGGCGCAACCCGAACGCCATAAAAATACTTAATAGTTTCGTCAGAACCTGAATCCGCTGTTGTACTAAAAAGCATCGGCCCGGCTGTGGACCCATTTTTTACAACCAAAACATCGCTTGTTGCTCCGGGATTAAACTGAATTGACTGCAAGGGTCCGTTCCGCCCCACCCAATCGCTATCCATACCTGTTATTTCATAAACAGGGCTGTGTTCGTTTCCTGTTGGAATCACTGAATTTGCCATAAAATCACCTTATCCCTTGTCCAAGTTTGTAAAGCCCTTTTACTGCAAGCCCTTCAGTGTAACTTGTCGCAACAGAACCGTTAAAACCAACCGATCCTGCCAGTGATTGGAAAAATGCCTCGCCGGTAGATACGGTTCCGCCTTCCGTAAAAGCCAAAACACCGCCTACGGAGACAGAAATATGTTTTGCCACGCTGCCGTTTGCAGAAAGCACGCCGGTTAAAGACTGCACGTATGTGGTGCTACTTGCCAAAGAGCCGGACAGATTGCTCAAGGTGCCGGAAATATCCTGCAATTCAACAATCTGTGTAGACAGGCTGCCGGATAACACCCCAAGTGCCCCGGAAAGAGATTGAAACCTCTTTTTTACAACCGTTCCGGAAAGGCCCCCTAAAACTCCGGCAACCTTCTTGCTTGTCTTTGACGTTATAGAACCGCTAAACGGCATTATTAGGTCTCTGCGTTGACTGTTAGCTCATAGGTGAACTCGATTGAATCGCCGTTTGTCAACGAAATTGCAGAAAACACAGACCGATCAAGCAGGGTTCCGCCTGAACTCGCAGTAAATATCCCATGCTCAACGATTGAATGGCTTGCTGTGGCCGAGATTGTGCCTACGGTCTGGTAAATATTAGTACTTGACCCCTCTGTCTGCGTGCCGTCTGTTCGGGACTCTACTTCCGTGCCAAGGGTTGTGTCAGTATTGCTCTCAGCCGTACTGTCTGTCCCCATGGCGTGCCACGAGAAGGCATCCATTGTCCCGTTTGTGGAATCCTGCAAGGCATCGACAAGGTAGTCTGCAAAAGCCGTAGTGACCAGGCAGACACTGACAAGGCCAAGCGGTTCAATCAATCCGGAGGCGTGCTTCTTTTTGGCTGACAGAAGCCCCCACATCTCAAAAGAGTTTTTTGCCCTTGTTTCCGCCAGGGCCGATACGACCTCAGCCGCAGTGCATCCCGGAGGACAACTCCCTTGCTCCACCATTTTGCGAATTAAAACCGCGTTCATTGTTTTCTACCCCTCATATTTACATTGCCTTTTATGCCGACCTTATACTTTCTGCTGCCGGTGGTATAATCCTTCTGGCCCTGCTTTTTCACCCCGGATTCAAGCAGTTTTCTTGTTCTTCTCGAAGCAAGTTTCCGGGGGATGTCATTAATCACCCGCCCTTTTCTGTCTCGCTTTGCGCTCGGGTTCCAAATATATGCCAACAGTTTCATATTGCTCCGCCCAATGATTCTGAGAATGTTACTGTTTCGCCAAGGGAGCCGCTTGGGATGCCGAGGCTTCCGGCTACTGATTGGTTATAAGTTGTACCACTCGACACATACTCAAACGCCCCGATGTCCCAGGCGCTGCCCTGCGGCCTGCTTGTGCCTGCGATGTCCACGGAGTCCATTTCGGCCGACAAGTCGGTTCCGGCGTCTATGGCGTTGGAGCCGGATTTGAGGCTATAATCACCGCTATCAGGGTCAACGAATAAATCGTAAGGATCTTGATTTATAAGCGAATTAGAGCCGGGGGCTGTAGTGTCAGAGCTTATATTATAATCACCGCTTATTCCGCTTCCAAAACAAGTCGGTGCATCTGCTATACAATCTTGAAC
>JAGXLE010000170.1 GCA_018334855.1 Desulfobacterales bacterium
AGTGAACCGGGAAAAGGAACCACTTTCCACGTCTATCTTCCGTTGGCTGAACCTGAAAAAAGCCGGGATATCTCAACCGGGCAAGTTGGTAAAGAACTGCCGACAGGGACGGAAAGCATTCTTTTAGTAGAAGATGAAAAGCCTATAATTGATATGCAGCAGCAAATCCTTGAGACCCTGGGATACCATGTCACCTCCAGAACCAGCAGCGTGGAAGCCCTGGAAGTCTTTCGCGTGGATCCTTACAAATTCGATCTCCTTGTCACGGACATGACAATGCCGAAGATGACAGGAGACAGGCTTGCTTTGAAGGTAAAGGAAATACGCCCTGATATTCCGGTGATCTTGTGCACGGGTTTCAGCGAAAAGATAAATGGCCGGCAAAGAAAGGATCTCGGAATCGAGGGTTTTCTGATGAAGCCGGTTACCAAAAAGGATATGGCGGAAGCGGTTCGAAAAGTATTGGATGGAAAGTGAAGTTAAGAACATAAATCCATAAAATAGTTTTAATAGGAAAATATGAAAATGCAACCATGCTTGCCATTCGAGACAGCATACCCGGGCCGTCACGAAACTGCATCTTGAATCCAAAATTCCTCAGGTTCGCTGAATCCGAAATATTGGTTGGCCATAGCTCCTACTCTGCGAAAATGCTGGATGCGGCAACCGGCTCGACCCAAACTCATTAATGATGGCCAGGATAAAGAAGGAAAACGAGTACCAGACTGCGTATTCCGCCCCCAAAGTGATAAAGCCCAAGCCCACTATCACCCAGCCATAATAATAATATGGTCTTGCCGATTTCATAGGTTTTCAGGTTGATTTTCATTCTTGCATCAAAAACAAATTCCTATACCTGAGCAGCGACGCTCGTCTTTACTGGGCTTGGGATTTGGCTTCCTTGATGGCTGCTTTCAGCGCTTTGGCGTTTTCTGGAGGCGTCGGGATGTCATCCCGATTAATCATAGCAATGGCGCCCGAGGGGCATCCGCTAGCACACACAGCACATCCAAAGCAACGGTCCAAGTCTACCACCGGGGGACCGTCTTCCTGCATGGTCAATGCTTCCGGTGGACAGCGGTCTATACAGGTCTCGCAAGCTGTGCAAAGCGCCGGGTCAAATTGGGGCATAAATCCGGAGTTGAAAAAAAGCCCGGGACGGGATTTGCTAAGGGCATGCGTGACAGCCACGCAGTGCCAGGGGTCGCAGTTGCAGATAAAACCAATATCATCTGCCAAATTGGTGCTCATGTGAATCAGACCGGCGGATTCAGCACGCTCCAGCACTTCCCGGGCCTCCTGCTTGCTTACCTTCCGCGCCCCCAACCGTTCAACTGCAAACTGGGCGCTCATACCGAACTGCATGCAGACCTCTTTGGGCATACCGTGGATGTCCTCGCCCCGCAACTCGGCGGCGTGGCGGCAAAAACACGTACTCACAGCAATTTGCGTGTTTTTGTCAATAAAGGTCTGCACCTGATCGTAGGTGTGAACATTATTGGCCTGCGAAATGGTCCGTTCGACAGGAATAACCCGGTTGGTAGGGAAATCGGTGTCGCTTTGCCCGGCCTTTTGCCTGTAGGCTTTCTTATAAGCATCAATCAGTTTTGCAAGTTTTTTATCCCGCTCTGTTCTGCGCCCGGGCATAAACTGGAATTCCAGGATGCCTGGCATAAAGCGGGCGCTCTGGTAATACGGAGTGTCATTGAGGGTCAGGCCCATGCATAATCCCTTGTCGGCCATGCCCTCCAGGATATTTTCAATCTCCGCTTGGTCTTTATCCATTTGTGCAGCCAGATCAGCAGCGGTAAACGGGCCCCGGGGCATAGCATTGTTGACCGCTGCTTCTTCCGGAGTGAACAATTCTTCCACCATGTCGAAAAATTCGGGGATGTCCATACCTGAAAAGTCCCCACCCCGCTTTTTCATCACTTCCAGCAATTCTTTGTAAACCGTATGTGGCATGCTAAGTGTCCTTCTTTTTTTTGTTTTATCTTTGCTCCGGTCCTGAATTTTGCTCTCGTCTTCGATTTTATACAATTTGTCAAACAGACTTGTCAGTTACAAACGATATGTCCGGTATAGTAGCATATACCCCTCAAATTTGCACCTTACTTCCTTTTATGCCGTAGTCTTGACCTGGATCTTTGATTTTATTCCAGTTGGTATGTTCTGGATTAAAAATCCACAATGCTTGCCAGGACTTTCTCAAGTGCGGCCTCCTGCCTAATCTGTACCTTGAATCTGGCATTCCTCAGGGGTCCAGAATTCGCACTCCTGCCATCCCATAGCCGCTAAGGTGCATTTTTTGGAATCAGCCCTTTATATATAAAATCCAGAAAATTATTTGACTTGTCAGAAAAATGATTGACAAATTGGCAGAAAACAGCTTTTTTTTAATCTACTTACCTCTCCTTGAAAATTGCCATCCGGAAGGAAACCAAAAATGATTCGACGGACAACGATCAATGCCTTTTTTCTTGTCTGTATCGTTTTGTTGCTCACGGGGTGTCAAAAGACACCATCGGTTAAGGTTCAATACCGGCCCGGGGATCTGCAATTTTGCGGCGATAAAGCCCTTGCTTTTGTAGAAGATTTTGTAGGCCGATTCCCGGAGAGAGACAGCGGAAAGCCCAACAATAAAAGGGCCGCTGAATGGTTGAAATCCCGGTTCGAGTCCTATGGGATGGCAACCGGTTTTGACCGTTGGAAAGTCGTGAATTACAGCAAACCGGTTTTACTGCAGAATGTCATTGGTAAAATTCAGGGGGAATCTTCAAAGGAAATCCTTGTGGTCGCCCATCTGGATCAGTCCCCTGATACCATACAGGGCGCGGATAACGACGGGTCCGGCATAGCAGTTATGATGCAGCTGGCAAAGATTTTTGCAGCAGGGCCTGTGCCGGAATACACACTGGTATTTCTGGCTTCAGACGCCGAAGAGTACGGCATGCTGGGTACGCGCCGCTATATTCAGACACACCCCGAGCCGAAGCTCATTATTGCCGGGCTGTCACTGGACAATGTGGGCAAGTCGCTGTACAAGGATTTACGGATGGACCCCAGAGGTCAATTCCGGGGATACGGCGCGCTGTGGTTTCAGCGCTATGCACAGGCCGCTGCCCGGGCCGCCGGCAACTTATGGATCCCCCGGATTAACCCGCCGGTTATTCAGATATTGGACCAGGCCGTGCCGGTTTCATTCATGGACGAGGGACCCATTGTTGCCGAGGGCATTCCGTCATTCGGCCTGGCCGGGTGGGTGCCACCGAAAGACAGAGAACGTCATTGGGAAACTTATCATAGCCCTGGAGACCGTATTGAGCTTCAATCCGCCATATCGCTGTATAACACCGGGCGGGTTTCTGAAGCACTTCTGCGCCAGTGTCTTTCCATGAAAAGATTTCCCAAGGAAACCGGACCGTATATCTATTTTGAAAAATCCCGGCAAGTGCTGCGCGGCGCTCCACTGTGGCTGATATTTATACTTATCGTATTGGCTTTTTTTTTCTTTGCATTCCGTTTCTATCAGCAGATACCCGGTGAGCAAAATGTTTACTGGAAAGCACCGTTTCTGCACTTTTTTTCCCTGTGGCTCCCCCTGACAGCCGGTATTTTGCTGCTGTATATATTCGTTGCAGTTGGGCTAATGGACACATACCATTTATACCCGGCAACACCAAAAGATGAACCACTTTTCCAACCGCGATGGACAGCGGTTACCCTGTGGGGCATTGGATTGATGCTTTTTTTTCTGATTAGCAGCAAAACGGTGAAAAAAAGGGAAGAGAAAAGGCTGCCCGGCAGATCTGAATTTTACCAGCGCAAGGCGATTGCCATGGCGGTCATTGGCATAGCCGGTGTTTATTTGCTGGCTATCAATGCCTTCTCGCTGTTGTTTATTATCCCGCTGTTTTTCTGGACAGGAATTGCCGGGCGGAAAGGGGCCAGGGGCTTTGTTGACTGGGGCCTGTTTCTTATGGGGGGTGTCTTTATTT
>JAGXLE010000171.1 GCA_018334855.1 Desulfobacterales bacterium
GAGGCTTAGTAAAGATCCCTGCATATTTTATATGCACAGCGGAAACAGTAGAGGATCAAATGGAGTGTGTAGGATATTGTCCCTGCACTGAAAAAGAGCGGCTGGAAACATGCCATCCAGCGGAGGAGTTTTCTTGCAAGCATTGTGAGTGTGGCTGTAGTGATATTTGCACTTTTGTGGTCATCGTCTCTTGACACGGCAACCAAAATATGATTCAATAGTGGCATCATCGCAAATGCGGGCGTGGCGACCCCGACAGTATCAAGTTTGTGGTGGTGTATGAAAGGACACGGGGATAATAGACGGATAGAGATGATGCAAACATACGGCATAAAAAAATTAACCTGGAAAAGTCACGGCGGCATCCCTCCCCACTGGATGCGCCACATCCTTGTCTATCCGTCAGGGGTGTCGCCTTGTCTTTTTCAGGTTTTTTTATGAGGTGAAATGATGGAATATGAAGATTATGAAATTGAATTGTCTGAACTAACTTTAGAAAACTTTCAACCAAGCACCCCATATAGTATTATCATCACAAAAAATCCGCATTTTTGCACTATATGTGGCGCAAAACCCGAATATTTCTTTTTATTATCCTCGTTAGATGAAGAAACAGGGATAGAACATACCTGCGGAACCGTTTGTACAAATAATGGGAAATGCCTTTACAGTTTATTAGAGACCCTTGATGATAATAAATCTCTTGAAGAAAGTGTTTTTAATTTAAGAAAAGTACGGAATGTTGTAAAAACTCCTCCGGAATTTCAAAAAAAACCAATAAGTCTTACCACTCGGTATAATGTTTTACAGCGAGACGGTTTCCAATGTGTCGCTTGTGGGGCCTCCGGAAAGGTTGCACAATTAGAGGTTGACCATATTTGCCCTGTTTCAAAAGGCGGTTCAAACCATGAAAGCAACTTGCAAACCTTATGCTTTAATTGTAACCGTGGGAAAAGAGACAGGGTATAACCAATGGCCTCCCCGCAGACCGAGAACGGGTATACGAAGTGGGCGAATGAGTTGCTTGAGGCTTTATCGAGAAATCGGCTTGCCGGGCAGGAGTACCAAGTGGTTTTAGCTGTGGGCCGAAAGACTTATGGATTTGGAAAAAAGGCTGATATGATTTCATACGGGCAGATTGCCAAAATGACCGGCCTTGATCGCAGACGAGTAAACCAAATTATCAAAAACCTAAACAAAAGAAAAATATTAGGTGTCACCAATAATGGTGACAGGGAACCTTTAACTATTTGGATTAACAAGGATTATGAACAATGGGAGGCTGTCACCAAAAATGGTGATACCCCCAATAATGGTGACAGGGGTGTCCCCAATAATGGTGTCAAACCTGTCCCCAATAATGGTGACCACAAAAGAAAGAAAGAAACTATACAAAAGAAACTCTTTTCGTCGGAACAAATTGAGTACCGACTCGCAAACTACCTTTTCAATCACATAAAAAAAAACAACCCGAACGCAAAAACCCCGAACCTGCAATCATGGGCTAGGCACGTTGACTTGATGATAAGACGGGATAACCGGCAGCCTGAAGAAATTAAGACCGTGATTGAATGGTGCCAAAAAGACAGCTTTTGGTATGCAAACATCTTATCAACGAAAAAGCTGCGCGAAAAATACGACCAGCTTGTTTTGAAAATGGGGAATGTAAAAGTCGCCAACCCGCTTGCCGACTTCGACCCCGAGGAAGAACGCCGCAAGCAGGAGGAAGCTTTATCATGAGCACTGCAGAGATTCTTGACCATAAAACGCCGCCACAGAACCTGGAAATGGAAGAATCCATATTGGCCGCCTGCATCTTGTCAGACGAAATGCGCCAGGACGCACTTACATACATGTTGTCACAAGACTTTTACAGCGGCCAAAACAGACTTGTTTTTGAAACCATCGCCCGCATGGAATACGAAAATCTGCCAGCGGACCTGGCCTCTGTGGTGGATAAACTCAGAAGTACGGGGCATCTGGAAAAAGCCGGAGGCGCGGCCCGGATTGCGAAGTTGCTTGATTATGCACCCGTGCCGCCCAATGTTTGCGTATATACAGACCGGCTTAAACGATACGCACGGCTCAGGCAGATCATAAACATCTGCGGAAGTACGCTACAAAAAGCCATGCAGGGGCGGGCCGACGACCTCGAAGACCTGTTAAGTGAGTTTCAAGGCAAGGCGCTTGCTGTTGGCGAAGGTTTGTCAGAAACATGGGTTGCAAAGCGCGATCTTACTAATGAAAGCATAGAGCGGTATCAGGAATTAAATGAGGGGTCTGCTTATAAGTCGCTGCCTACCGGGTTTCCAACGCTGGACAAGATGACTGGCGGCGGGTTTCGAGGGCCGAAATTGATAATTGTGGCTGCGCGGCCTCGGGTTGGCAAAACCGCCTTGATGTGTAACATGGTGCAGAACATGAGCAGGCGCGGAATATCTTGCGGGGTGTTCTCGCTTGAGATGGATAAAACAGAGCTTGACGATAGATGGATTGCTGCCGGATCTGGTGTTAATTCCATGAAACTTACCTCTGAACCCGGTCCCGACACAGATGAGTGGAAACGTATTCTGAGCGCAGCGGACCGGCAGTCGAACTGGAAAACAATCGTGGACGACAATCCGGCGGACATTGCGGACCTAAAAAGACGCATCCGGCAGATGGTCAAGGCTGGTGCTGAAATTATTTTCATTGATCAGCTCTCCAGCATCCCCGGCAACCGAAAGAAAGACACATGGGAGCGGAACTCGGAGCATGTGGAAGAATTGAAGTTTTTAAAGAAAGAATTGCGGATACCGATTGTGCTGCTTGCGCAGCTTAATCGGGAACTTGAGAAGCGCAATAGTAAAAAACCGATATTGTCAGACCTGAAAAACACCGGCCAGCTTGAGGAAGACGCCGATATCGTGTTGATGGGGCATCGGCCGTATTTATATCCGGACGCAAACGGTAAGCGTGACAACTCATTGCGGGATTACGGGGAATGGGAAATAACCAAGAACCGGCAGGGTGCAGAGTGGAATCTTCGTATGAAATGGTTTGAAAAGTATCAGTTGTTCCAAGAAATTGCGGTTGAATATGAATAAACCGGGAAAGGATTTGAAATGTCCGAAATAACATCAATCCAGATGGGGAATAAGTTCAACGATGTGATCCGGCTCGACGAGTACAACGGCGAAATCAGCGTTGTGGCGGCCAGGGAAATCAAGGACGGTAAAACATATCCGCAGTGGGTGTTTCCGCAAGACCGGGATCGAAAACCGCGGGATAAGGCAATACCGCTTAAAGTCACGCTTGGAGACCGGGAGACCGCAGCAAGGCATCTGCGGTATTTGGCTGACGTGCTGGAAGCGAAAACATCGGAACCGGACCAGCAGCAGGGCGGCCAAGTTGATGATAACAGCGATCTGCCGTTTTGATATAGCCAATAAAATTAATAACATAGAAAGGAGAAACGATGCAGATAGCACTTTCAGAAGAAACCAGAAAAATTATTAAACAAATAGCCAGGCAGCTAAAAATATCGGAGGCCGAGGCTATTGAAATTGCCATTCAACAGTGGTACGAGCTATGGGGAGATTAAAAAATGATTAAAATGAATGAGCGACCAAGAACTGATCAAGGTAAAGATGTTGTCTGCCCTACCTGCGGCAAGAATTTTGAGCCCAGCGTACATAGGCCCAAAGCTAAAGGTAAAATGTATTGTAGCCTCGAGTGTCTACCGGTTGATATGGAGGAACCGGAAGAGCAAATCTGTGATAGATGCGGAATGTATTGTACTGGAGGATATCGAGGAGGAATTTGTAAAGAACAAGTACTGTGTAAAGAATGTGCCCGCGACGAATACGGGTCGATGATTGCAAATGACATGGAGAATCAGTCGGCTCCGGGCATGTCGGAGGAGTTAGAGATGGAAGAGGAATTTTGTGATAGATGCGGAGAAAGATGTAGCGGTGAGGGGTACAGAGGGCCTGGCGAAGTTCTCTGTCTCTC
>JAGXLE010000172.1 GCA_018334855.1 Desulfobacterales bacterium
GACTTCCCTCTTGTATTTAAGTACAATGGAGCAGGGGAAGGATCCAGCGTATGGCGGGTAGATGATAACCGGCAAATGAAGCGCCTGCTCGATCAGGCTGCCGCCTGGGAAAAAACCGGCCAGTACGGATTTATAATTCAGCAATACATTGAAACGGGCGGGCGCTGCCTCAGGGTGGCGGTGGTGGGACAGACCCTGATATCCTACTGGCGGATACAGCAGGATCCGGAAATATTTTCTGCGGCGGCTGCCCGCGGAGCAGGAATTGATCATGACTCCTTTCCGCAGCTTCGGGCCGCGGGCGAAGAGCAGGTGCGCCGGCTGTGCACCCGAACCGGAATTAATCTTGCCGGGTTTGACCTGATATTTCCGGAAGATGATCCATCTGCCGGCCCGCTTCTGCTGGAAGTAAACTATTATTTCGGCCGCCGTGGTCTTGGCGGCTCAGAGGCATTTTACAGGCTACTTTGCATAGAAATCGACAAGTGGCTGGCTGAAACGATATAACCATGTATATTGCCGAAGAAGAAGAAATCAGGAAAGAAAAGGCAAAAGCACGCCGGCTGCGTGCCAGCCAATGGTGGAAGCGCAGATGTGCAAAGGGAATCTGCCACTACTGCAAAAGGCAGGTCCCCCCCACGGAGCTGACCATGGATCACATAGTACCGCTTTCCCGCGGAGGAAAAACTACCCGCGGCAACGTCGTGCCCTGCTGCAAGGAATGCAATTCCCGCAAGAAGGGCAGCCTGCCAATGGAATGGAGATCAGACGGCGCTTCTTAATCAAACTCGCCCAGCGGCCTGTCAAACGTGTACAGGGCCGGTGAAACCACCAGGGTATCCCAGGTGTCCCCGACATTGTCGCCCAGTGCGGAAAACGGCAATGCAATAACAAATGTTGCCGTTCCCAGTATTGTGGAGGCAAGTCCCAGCGGTCTTGCGGCAAAAATATCTGCCGCCATAGCCCCTGACCTGTCGTTTGAAGACTTTTCGATATTTTCCTGGGCAGCCACAGACGAGCCTAACGGAGCAGCCGCCAGTGCAGCAGCAATCAGCAGCATGAAAAAAAACCGTTTCATATGAAACATTGCGTCCTCCTTTTTCCGGCGGGCGGAACCCGGTCGGGCGGGCCGCCCTTACTTGACACAGCGTCTGATTCGGATATATAGAAATAAATACACTTTAAACTTATAATAGGCCATTAACAGAGAAGAGTCAAATTTTTTATAAGAAAATCAAACACCCATAAATTTACTTCCCCCCAAACAGGCCGGGAGACGGTGCTTAACTCATATGCTGCGCGAAATCGCCATTAAAAATTTTGCCATTATTGACGACCTGAGAATCAGCTTCGAACAGGGCCTCAATATAATAAGCGGGGAGACTGGCGCCGGAAAATCTATTATTATCAACGCTTTAAACGCCATCCTCGGCAGCCGCGCGGATGCTTCCATGATCCGGACCGGGGCGGAAAGTGCGGAGCTCGAGGCCATGTTTGACGTCGATCCCGATGGTCCGGCGGCACAGGTGCTTTACGAACAGGGATATGATGCGGAAGGGGAGCTGATCATCCGCCGGATATTGTCGAATAAAGACAGGCACCGGGTCTATATAAACGGCAGGCTTGCCACCATGCAGCTTCTTTCCAGGACAACAGACAACCTGGCGGGTATCTCCGGCCAGCACGAACATCAGCGCCTGCTCAAGGAATCCGAGCATTTAAATATTCTCGACCAGTTCGGCGGACTGATCCCTCTGCGCAAAAAGGTCTCGGAATGCTACAGTTCCCTGCAGCCGCTGATACGGCAGCTTAAAGATCTGCAGGGGCAAAAATCAGAGCAGGCCGAAAGAATTGAACTGCTTAATTTTCAGAAAAAGGAGATCGATGAGGCAAATATCTCGCCGGGAGAAGAAGAGGCGTTAAAGCAGTCCCTGAAACGGTTCAAAAATGCGGAATTCCTGTATCAAACCATCGGCGGCGGCATAGAAGAGCTCTACAACAGGGAAGGGGCAGTGGCGGAAAGGTTAAAGACTATCCAGAAGGATATTGAAAAAGCCGCCGCAATAGATCCTGACCTGACCAGGGCCGCAGATGACCTGGCAGATACGGCCATCCGGATAGAGGACACGGTCGATCAGCTCCGCGGCTACCTGGACGGAATTGAATTCGACCAGGGCAAAATTGAGGAGACAGATGCCAGGCTCGACATGATAAACCGCCTGAAGCGAAAATACGGCGGCTCTATCGAAGAAATTCTCGAATACAGGGATAAAACAGAAAAAGAACTCACCGAAATAGAAAATATCGACGAAAAAATCGCTGAAACCGAGGCCGCGATAAAAGACGCCCACGGGCGGCTATGCGAACTTGCAGCAGAACTTTCTGAAAAACGAAGTGCCGCAGCCAAAGACCTGGCCCTGAAAATGGAAGAGGAATTAGACTCCCTGAAAATGGGAGACACCCGGTTTTCGATAAGCTTACGGCAAAACAGTCCCGGGCCGGACAACCCTGAATGGCTGTGCATGAATGGAAAGGCATTAACCGAGCGGGGATGCGAGCAGGCCTTGTTCATGATCGCCCCGAATCCGGGGGAATCCCCCAGGCCGCTGTCCAAGATAGCTTCGGGAGGAGAGCTCTCCCGGGTAATTCTTGCGCTTAAGGCAATCCTTGCCGACACTGAACCGGTGGAAACAGTGGTATTTGACGAGGTGGACGCGGGCATAGGCGGGGAAGTGGCAGAAGTCGTAGGCAGAAAGCTTGCCGGCCTTGCGGGCCGCAACCAGGTAATATGCATCACCCACCTGGCCCAGATCGCCAGGTTCGGCCATCATCACTTCCGGATCACCAAGTCGGTGCGGGAGGGCAGAACCGCCACCTCAATTGACCGGCTCGACGAGTCGGGCAGAATAGAGGAAACCGCCCGCATGATCGGCGGGGAGGCCATCACGGAAACCACCCTGGCCCATGCAAAAGAACTGCTTAAAAATCCTGATTAGTGCCCATCCAGAAATTGGGAAAATTATCTGATTTCTGGATGGACACTGATTAAACACTTGACCTGTTTTTCGCAGATAGTGTATTTAAAAAGGTTTTATAAAAACCTTGCATGCATGCACGGGCAGAGATATAAACTCTTTTGTAGCCGAAATTTAAAGCCGTAATCCTGACGATTTCGTAAATAGTCAATTTTTTAGATGGCAAAGTAAAAAGTTCAAGATCAAGGCGCGCAGATCCCGAGGAATGCAGCGTACTTTATCGTACGTGAAATTCCGCAGGGATGGAAGCGCAACGCAGATATTGGACTTTTTACGAAGCCATCAATACTGAACAAGTTTTTTTGCGGGGTACTAACGATGAGCGAATATGCGACCCTGACCGTTAACGGAAAAACCATTGAACTTCCGGTCATAGAAGGCAGCGAAGGCGAAAAGGCGGTAGACATCAGGAAACTGCGGGCTGAGACCGGCCATATAACCTTTGACCCGGGTTTTGCAAACACAGGAAGCTGCAGAAGCAGGATTACCTACATGGACGGGGAAAAGGGGATTCTGCGCTACAGGGGCATTCCGATAGAAGAACTTGCGGAGCATTCCTCCTTTGTGGAAACCTCTTATCTGCTGATAAACGGAAAGCTGCCCACCCGGCCGGAGCTCAACAGGACCAGCGTCCACTTAAACGATCATTCCCTGGTCCACGAGGACATGCAGAATTTCTATCAGAACTTTCCCAGGGCGTCTCACCCCATGGGGATTCTGTCGGCGATGGTCAACGCAATGAGAAGCTTTTATCCCGAGCTGCTCTCCACGGACGAGGAATTTGAGCAGACTTCCCTGCGCCTGCTCTCCAAGGTGCGCACCATGGCGGCAATGGCCTATAAAATTTCACGGGGGCACCGGGTGGAGTATCCCAGGCCGGATTATACCTACTGTGCAAATTTCCTGCACATGATGTTTAACACCCCGGTCAAGCCCTACATTGTACGA
>JAGXLE010000173.1 GCA_018334855.1 Desulfobacterales bacterium
TCTGATACAGCAGTTCTGCAATCTGGTTGCTGTAGTCATACACCATGCCTTCAAAATTGGTAAAATCCTCGTATTCCTCAGGATAGATACCGAAGGCCCAGAATCCCATAACCTGACCTGCAAAGTATAAAGGAACCAGGTACTGGATTTCCAATGTCTCAAGAGGAACCAGGAAATTTTCCACCTGTACAGGCCCGTTTTCCGATAACGCGGTAGTATAGGGTGTACGTTCAAAATCCCGTCGTCGTTCCCGAATATCTTCCAAAGAGCAATTATTCGCCGCGATTTCCCTTACCCGATGGTCTTTTTCAACCGGTTCCAGGAAAATGCCTCTGCTGAGATTCAATGTCTGGCTCACCATGGTCGCAATGTGATGCCAGTGCTGACGGGTATTGATAAAATTTTCCGGAATAATATTGGTTTTTGTCCGCTCGGAAAGACGGGAAAAGACCGTTTTAAGCACAGCCAGATCCAGCAATTGTCTGCGCCTCAGAGTAACGCCGAAAACAAGGCACTGGGCAACAATGATTTCAAATACCGGCGGCCATATCAAAAGGAAGGAAAAAACTATCCAGCTCACCGCCAGATAGACTGCCAGGCAGATGCCGGTAAACCAGAGGGCCAGGTAGGGACCCATGATTTGATAGGCGATCAAACCGATAATTCCAACGACTGCGATGCAGATCAAATCTATCCATGGCCCGGGGTCATGTATGGTGTTTCCTGAGATCAGGGTGTCGAGTGCCAGGCCCTGATAGGCGAGCCGGTCCAATCCATAGTTGTTGCGGCTGATCGGCGTGGAAAGTCCGGGCGGGTAATCCCTGCCAGTAAAACCGATAAGGATGGTTTTGTCCTCAATCAGTTCCGGTATCAGTTGATCGGAAAGCACCTTTTCCAGCGGTATTCGGGCAAGATTGCCCGATTTTCCGTGAAAATTGACAAAAAATCTTCTTTTTGGAGCAACCTGCCGCCCCAGGCGCTGCTTGGCCGCCACATTGACCAAGGTGGGGTACCGGTCGTCCCCGATGCGGATATGTGTCTGGTGAAAACGGTAAATCCCGTAATTCGGCTCCGAGATGACACTGACCCCAAAGACCAAATCCACTCCACGGGCAGCCTTGGGCAAGGGTTTGAGCCGCATTTGATAATTTTCTGCAGGGTCAGGCTGCAGGCGACGGCCGAAACAGATATTCTGAAAACTTTGTGCATGCAGGAAAAATTCCCGGGATACGCTGCGGGGAACAAAAGAGTAGACGATCTGTTCGGCCCCTTCCGCCTGAAGCATTTTGTTCAGGGAGGGCCAGGTATTGTCACCGGAGAAAACGTCGTCGTGTGATGCTTCGATGAGCAGGATCTTCTGCGAGGCCAGTTTCTGCTCCGGAGCCGCCCGGACGAACCCATCGTAGAGGAGCAAATCGGGAATCCGAAACCAGCCGGCAATGCTTGCGCCCCATATGCCAAAGAGGAGTCCCGCAATTATTACTATTCCGACATACGAGTTTTGTTTCATCAACGGGCCTTTTCAAGCGATATAGAATATTACTATAGTTATTTGTCCGGCCCGGAAATTGACTTTCTGCCTGTTCCGTGGGATTTTACGTTATCCCAGCCCAGCTCTGCAGGTTTTAATGCCGGGAAATAAGATAGCAGGAAATAGACTTCCAGCCTGACATTAAATCATTTAATGCATTCTTTGACTTTTTTGGGACTTGTTGCTCGGATGGACACCCCGAATTAAAAGAAACAGTATCTTCGTTATCATGGATGAGCTTTTCCAGCAAACTCGCACACCTTCTTATCCGGATCGTAAATACAGGAATCATCCTGTGCAAAGATAGATAGAGTTCTCTTGGGCAATAGCTTTGCCTAAGCCAATGATTCTGTCTATCCCGCACCCGCGGAGGAAAAGCGGGTGCGGGTAAAATGAGTTGCACGCGCAGCAAAATGGTTAGCCCGGAACTGACACCGGCGCTGCTTTTCCTACATACTCAAGGGTCTCTTCGTATTTGGATCGAACATCCATATGCGCATCTTCAATTTCCTTTTTCTGCGGACTCCAATCCGACGGGCATTCCGTGCGAAGCGACTCGATTTTGTCCTCAAGATCCTGGATTATGATCTTCATTTCGTTGAAATACTCCCAAACCTTGTCTTTTTCCGAGGTACCCATTTTATCGGTCCTGGCGACAAGGTCAAACAGTTTGGCCTTCCAGGCGGTCAGTTCCGCTGCCATTGAGTTGCAATAATCTTTTGGATCCATAATTGATTCTCCTTTTTAAATTAGATGTTTTTAGAAGTAAAAAAGTGGATAAATTGCTTTTTTTGTCCTCCTCCTCGATACTTTAGAGCAATGGTTTCAATTGTTTTGCTTTATCAGCATGAGCCGTATTCGAAGCCTTTTCCGCCAGGGCGATCTCTTCTTATAGGCCAGACTTTAGCACGACCATATGCTTATAAATTTTGTCATAGCATTATTTTACATCAAGAATGCTCCATCTTCTTTATCCTGCATTTTAATTTATATATTTATTATAAAGCTATACATGGTTTCGACAGGTGCAAATATAAATTTTACAGCTAACAAGTTTCTGATAAAGGGCGATATGGATTAAGCAGTCGGCGTCTTTATTCTCATCTGGCTGCGGATACTCTTTTTTTACTGCAAGCAAGCCATCTGTTCAGGTATAGGAACGCAGCTTGAGCTCAATGGGGTGCGGATTCAGATAAGTCTGCTGCTTGAGATACTTCTGATCGTATTTGCGGGTGTAGTGGTTGAGAAGGGTCATGGGAACCAGCAGGGGAACATAGCCCGCCCTGAACTGATCAAAGATCTCAAGTAATTCCTGCTTTTCGTCTAAAGAGAGCTGATTTTTAAAATACCCCATGATGTGCTGGAGCACATTGATGTGTTTTTTGATTGTGGGCTTAAGGCGAAGGGCGGCAATCAATTGCGCTTCATACTCGCGGTAGAATTTATCCCGGTCCATTTGTCCCGCCCCTGCCACAAGCTTTCCCATGCTGCGTAGATACTCCGGGCTGTGAGCCATCAGCAGCAGCTTGTTTCTGGAATGGTAATCCACTATACTGCCAATGCCAGGGGTTTTGGAAACAGTATCGCGCCACCTTTTGAAAGTAAAAATCTGTTCGATAAAATTTTCCCGAAGTCGGGGATCTTGCAGCCTTCCCTCTTCCTCCACTGGAATCAGGGGAAAGTGGTTGACAAACTCCCGGGCAAACAGGCCGACTCCTTTTTTCTCAGGCATGCCCTTATCATTGTAGACCTTAACCCTCATCAAGCCGCTGCTTGGGGAATCCTTCTTGAAAATATATCCGCACAGATCATCTTTTTCCAGCTCTTTTACCCGTTTTTTTGCCCACTGGCGCATTTGCTCCGTATGATCCGTCCGGGATCTGCTCTTTATGAGCCGGGGGGAATCAGCCTTTCCCTCCAGCCGCATAGTCTCTCTTGGAACGCCGAAGCCCGCCTCGACCTCAGGACATACCGGTACATACTCCACGTATCGGCCGAGGGTGTCGCGAAGAAAGTGATCCAGCTTGTGCCCGCCGTTGTAGCGTACGTTCTCTCCAAGCAGGCAGGCGCTTATGCCGATTTTAATGCGATCTTCCATGGGTTATCCTTGCCGTATTGTATAACCCCGCCTTCTGATCCCCCTGTGCAACGGCGGCTATTTTTTACAGGTATTCATGCCGAGCGGCTTATACAGCGGGCAGTATCCGGTAATGGCGGTCATTGTGAACGTGCCGGTTAAAATCAGCAGCAGCGCCCAGTAGCCGGGCAGGTTGCCCGTCAGAAACATCACCAGAATAAGGACTGCAAGCACCAGCCGAACCAGTCTGTCTGCAAAACCTTCATTAACTTCCATGATAACCTCCCTTAATTAATAGTTTTAACACAACAGCCCGTTGATAAACATACGGTTTTTAATTATCCCGCATCATCTTCAAAAAGTCATCCCT
>JAGXLE010000007.1 GCA_018334855.1 Desulfobacterales bacterium
CCAAAAAAATCGAGGCAGGCGTGGAATTTATCCAGACCCAGTGCATCTACAACATAGACAAGTTCGAGGAATGGGTCCGGCAGGCCAGAGAACGCGGCCTGACGGAAAAATGCTACATCATGGCCGGAGTCACGCCGTTTAAGTCCGCGGGTATGGCCAAATACATGAAAAACCGGGTACCCGGCATGGACGTACCCGATGACGTGGTCAAGCGCATGTCTGATACCGACAAGAAAAAACAGGCAGAAGAAGGCATCAACATATGCGTGGAAACCATCCAGCGGCTGAAGGAAGCAAAGGGTGTTGCCGGCTTTCACATCATGGCCATTGAATGGGAGGAAAAAGTTTCCGAAATAGTAGAGAGGGCCGGGCTGCTGCCGCGGCCCGAAGTTGACTGACGCCTCTGTGTGTTTATACTGTTATATTTATAAAGCTCCGGTCTGCAGCCTCCCGCTCATGCCGGAGCGTTTTTTTGATGAAATCGGATAATTACACAATTGAACCAAAACACTCTCAAACTCGCTGTAAAACTCTATGATACTGCCTGGAGGTCAATTCTGCCGGCTTTGAAGCTCAACTCAAGGCTGAAGGAAGGCTATGAGGGCAGAAGGCTTGACTCCGCCCTGCCTGCTGCAGACCTGTGGATACAGGCGGCATCAGCCGGGGAGGCCTACCTTGCCCGGGCAATTGTCTCTTGTCTCAATACGGATGGCGAGCTGAGAGTTCTTGTAACCACCAATACCAGGCAGGGTATGGATATCCTGGAAAAGGGAGCACCCGGAATCAATTCTCAAACAAACGGGATTACCCTGTTTCCCGGATGGTTTCCGTTTGACCGGCCGGCGGTCATGGAAAAGGCGGTCTGCCAAGTAAACCCGAAGCTGGTGGTTCTTCTGGAAACAGAAATATGGCCCGGGCTGCTCTATGCTTTAAAAACACGCAATATTCCGGCCTGTATCATAAACGGCCGGATTACCGGCAAAAGCCTTTACTGCTACCGCAAAGGCTGCCAACTGCTGCGCCTGCTGCGCCCGGACGCTGTTCATGCCGTCTCTTCTGCGGACGCGGCTAGGTTTGCAGAAATCTTTGGCGAGGATATAGTATTTGAAATGCCCAACATAAAGTTCGACCGGCTACCGGCTGCACAAAAACCCGAACAGGAAACTGCATTATCCCGGCTGCTGCCGAAAAACTCCCGGTTTCTGGTACTGGGATCCATAAGGCAGCAGGAAGAAGAGCGAATAATAAACCTGATCAGAAATGTACAGGCGCATCACCCGGCTGTTATAACAGGCCTGTTTCCCCGGCACATGCACAGGCTTGATTACTGGAAAAGCGCACTTTCACAAATGGGTGTATCATGGAAGCTTAGATCAGGACTTAAAGCCCGAGCCAAACCCGGCCAAATTATCCTGTGGGACACTTTCGGAGAGCTTTCCGGTGCCTATGCCTCCGCCGACGCCGTATTTGTGGGCGGCAGTCTGGCGCCCATGGGCGGACAGAATTTTCTTGAACCTTTGATTTACGGCAACCAGCCGGTAATCGGGCCATCCTGGGAAAATTTTTCCTGGGCCGGGGAAACGATTTTTCGACAGGGACTGGTGCTCAGGGAAAATAACTGGCAGGCCGCGGCAGAACGCTTGGCAGAGCAGTTGCACAATCCTGCCGACCGCGAGGAAATGCGCAAAAAGGCGATGGACTACATCAGTGCCAGACAGGGCGGTTTGCGCAAAACCTGCCGGTTGATCGAAAATTACCTCAATAAAGCCCGACCTACAAGGAAAGCCTCATGAGCAGTACTGATCTGCCGGAATGCCTGGGGGTGATCCCGGCCAGGTACGCATCCACAAGGTTTCCCGGAAAGCCGCTGGCAGAAATCCTTGGCAAACCGATGTTCTGGCATGTTTACACAAGAGCTATTCAATGCCCTGAATTGGGCCGGGTTGTAATAGCCACAGATGACAACCGCATAGCAGATGCAGCCGGCGCACTTGATGTCCCGGTGACCATGACCGGAAAAGATCATCAAAGCGGTACAGACCGGGTTCAGGAAGCAGCAGCCCTGTTAAATGCCGGTCCGCAAGAGGTCATTGTAAACATTCAGGGCGACGAGCCCCTTTTGAATCCGGCCATGCTTTCTCTGCTGATCCGTCCGTTTAAAAACCCCGAAATTGAGGTAACCACCCTGGCCCATAAAATGGATACCCGGTTTGCAGAAAATCCCGATAGAGTGAAGGTGGCATTTGCACCAAACGGGAGGGCACTGTATTTTTCCCGGGCCCCGATTCCTTATCCGCAAAATGCAAAGGACGCCGGATTTTTCTGCCATATCGGGCTATACGGCTTCCGCAGAACAGCCCTGGACAGATTTGTCAGCCTCGCCCCGGGCCGCCTGGAACAAATCGAGAAACTCGAGCAGCTCCGGCTCATAGAAAACGGGATACCGATTCACGTGCAGGTTACCGAAAGCAGAAGCATCAGCGTGGACCGGCCTGAAGACATAGAAAAAGTTATCCGGCAGATGAACGCCAGTAAAGCCGCTTTATAAATATTTCATTATGCCACTCAATATCATCAGGCGCATAAACAACCTGTTTAACAGCAGAAAAGCCAGAAAGACATTTCTGAAGTTTCGCTTCCCTGTCATCCTCATACTGTTTATCCTAATTTTGCCCCTGCTTGAAAAACAATGGTATCTGCCGGGACTGATTGTATCGGTTTCAGGAGAGCTAATCCAGCTGTGGTGTTTTGCCACAATAAAGACCAAAAAGCGCCTGACCACGGGCGGCCCTTACATGTTTGTGCGAAACCCCATGTATCTCGGCCGGTTTTTCCTGTTTTTAGGTATCCTGATGATGACCGGCAATCCCTGGATAATCCTGGTTTACCTGATTGTTTACTATTTCTACATGACCAACCGGGTCAAGCGTGAAGAAAGCCAGCTCAAAGAAATCTTTGGCCGGGACTACAGGACCTACTGCAGTGATGTGCACCCCTATCTCCCGACTGTAAACCGCTATTTTAACGCAAAAAACCTGTTTAAATTCGACGGGGAAAGTTTTGCCCAAAACCACGGAACGCGCAACATGACAGCACTGGGCGCATGCTACGTGCTGCTATACGTATTTACCTTTATCTGGCCGATTTAAAAAAACGGATTCTGTCAAGGCAGAAAAATTCAATACCGGCGCCTTCCCCTGGATCTCCCGGATCGGCCCTTGAAAATCCAAAGTGAACGCTTTCTTCCGAATACATTAAGGTGAGCGAGGCGTTTTTCATCCATCAGATCGGGGCGCAGCCTGATCCAGCTTTTATACACCCCTGAAAGATCGATATCTTTTAGCAGGCCCCGTAAAAAACAAGGTATGCGGGTCAAATCCAGGCCTGACTGAAAATCGAGCAGATAAGGCCTGCTGTTTTGCGATATCAGGATATTGCGACGGTTGCGGATATCGAGATGCACGATATTGAATCGATGTATCCTTTGGACCAGTTCTTCCAGCTCATAGAAAAACGAGGTGGGGATTTCGCCTGGCTCTGCCTTGCGCAAAGACTTCCCCTGAATAAACCTGTAGCCCACCGCATATGCATCCAGAAGAAAAGGTTCGGCCGGGACCCCCTCTATACCCTTGAGTCTGACAAGAATCCTGTATTCACGTCTGGTCATCCACCTGCCCCAGGTTTTTTTCACCATCAGAGGACAGGCGGAAAAATCCTTGACCGCCCATTTTTCCCCGTTAATACAGCAGCAGAAAAGCTCGGCATTGGCCCGTCTTCCTTCAGACAAAATCCGGCGGGGCATATCTTCAAATATCTGCCTGGTAATCGGCCCGCTCATATCCGGACCTCATTAACATTTCCTGCAAGCTTCCGCCTGACAAAACGGATAAAGCCCTCCTCCTCTTCTTTATCCTGAAACTCCATGCGCACCCCCACTACTGCAACGGGAATAGAATCCGGCACCCGGCCTGCAATCCGCACGAAATCCTTTTCAGTGGTTGCCAGCAGATCTGCCGACAGCGCTTTAGCTGTTTTTATAATTTCGTTGAGATCCCTTTCGGTATAAAAATAATGATCCGGAAACTCCTTAAATCCCGCAAGTGGTCCTGTATGCTTTTCCAGCATATCCCGGAACTCTTCATTGCCCGCGATACCGGAAAAAGCAAAAACCCGCTGCCCGGTCATAAAGGAAAAATCTGCTGATTCGCCCAGGGCGGAAACAGCCAGTGCCCCGTGATCGCTGCCTTTATATACACCCGCCACGTAAGCAACATGATCTGTGCTAAATACCGGTATATCCTGGAAAACAGGGATATCAGAATTATCTTTGGGGCTGTTTCTGCTTCGCGTCAGCACTATCGCATCTGCCCGTTTTAGCCCTGAAACCGGCTCCCTTAGCATACCCCGGGGCAGCAGATGCCCGTTGCCGAGCCCGCGTTTTGAATCAATGAGAACAAGATCAACGTCCCTGTACAGCCTCAGGTGCTGAAAACCGTCATCAAGAATCACCATGTCCGGCTCAAATTCGGCCGCCGCACGCATGGCGCTTCTATAGCGGTCTCCCCCCACCAGCACCGGGACTCCCCTGAGGAGGCACGCCATCAGTACGGGTTCGTCTCCCGCGGTCTGTGAATCCGTGAATATGCTGTATCCATCGCTTACCACGGCCCCGTCTTTTTCCGCCCTGCCCATGTAGCCGCGGCTCAGAACCGCCGGCCGGTATCCCATCTGCTGCACGAGAGCTGCCATGTAGACGGTCATGGGCGTCTTTCCGGTACCTCCTGTGGTAATGTTTCCCACGGAAATAACAGGACATGGCAAAGTTTTAACCTGCATGATTCCCGCGCGAAAGCAGGCGGTCCGTAGCCGGACCGCCCCGGCGTATATCCGGGATGCCCCGTAAAGCAGGCCGGGCAGCACCCTTTCCCGGACACCTTCATCTGACTGCATCACCTGCTCAATTTTTTTCCTCAAATATTTCATTTAATCCGCCGGGCATGGCTATTCAACCTAAATTGAGCGATTTTCAAGTTTGCTGCAGATACAAGGAAGATGCAGACGAGCTATAGTGGACTATGCAAGGCTGCATCTGACGCAGTAGATGCGGCAGAATTGGAAATCCCGGAGGATTTCAGATTTTTAAAAATAAATGGGTATAATCCTTTACAAAATCATTTTTTAAAAATCTTAAACGCTCAATTTAGGTTCAAGGTTTAACAGCAGCAGGCCCACGCCAAAACCAAACAATATGTTTGCGCTCCATGCCGCCAGCCAGGCCGGCAGCACACCACCGTAACCCAACGACAGGCAGAAACTGTAGACCGACCAATAAACAAATGCCGTGACAATGGCATAGGCAAAGCTGGCTGCCATGCCTTCCCCGGCGCTTCCTCTAAGCGCCAGGCCTGCTCCCATAAGGCTCATGATAAGGCATACCGCCGGAAAAGCGGTTTTGGCATACAGGTCCACCCGGTATTTTGTTGCGTCATACCCCTCGGCTTCGATTTCTTTAATATATTCCCAGAGGGCGGTAAAACTCATTTCCACTGATTGACGGGCCACCTGTTTGAAATCAGAGGGCTTCAGGTCAATAGAAACCGCCTTATTATCATAATACCGGGTATGTGCCGCCCTGTCTTGTCCTGCAGTGGCATCCTTGGCGAAGCGCTGCTCCATGCAGTCAGAAAGCACCCACCTGCCCTGCCTGTACCCGGCAGATTCAGCGTCAAGACGGCGGAGCAGGTTAAAATCCGAATCAAAAAAATAAAGGCTTACCCCACGGAGCACGGCTTCAGAGGGATGATAATATTTCACGTTAACGATACTTCCTCTTTGACGTATCCAGATATTTTTTTCCCTGGAAGATACGGCAAGCGCGTCTCCTGTTTTATTCTCCTCTATATGCAGGGCCTTGGCAGCACTTATAGGCACAACAACCTCTGAGAAAACAAACAACGCCACCGAAAATATAACCCCCAGCACCGCAACCGGGGCAAGAAGGTAGAAAACGCTGATACCTCCGCTTTTTAAGGCAATGATCTCGTTGTTTTTGTTCATCAGGCCGAAAATAATCAATACCGCGAGAAGTACGGCAAGAGGCGTAATCTGGGAAAGGATCTGAGGGATCTTTAACAGAAAATAAAGCACCACTGATCCGGCGGGGCGCCCGGACTCTATAAAATCTTCAATCCTGTCGATAAAATCGACTGACAGATAGATGCCAACCACCAGGATAAGCACAAAACAGAAGTATTTCAGAAAGGAGGCGGTGATATATCGATGTATAACCGACATGATACTGTTTATTCCTCCCGGCCGCCTTGAGAGTCCTGATTGCCGGCATTGCCGCCTCGCAGAAATTTCTGAAGCATGCGCGCTGCTTTGTAAATTCCCTGCAAGGGTGCTGCCGGACTGTCGTTTGCCGCTTTTATAAACAGATAGATTCCCAGGCCTCCCATGATAACATTCGGAGCCCATAGCAGCGGTGCCGGGGGATACATGAATGATTCGCCGACTACCATGCCGCCTGACAACAGCAGGTAATACAGAAGAAAGCAAAAAAGACCGATTCCGAGCCCTGCCGATTTTCTTGCTGAAACGTTTTGTATGCCTAATGGCATGGCCAGTATTGCCAGAGCTATGCAGGCAAAAGGAATGGAAAATTTCCTGTGAAACTCGGAAAGGATGGAATAATATCTTTTTCCCCCGGGCTCTGCGCTCTTGAGGTACCGCTGCATTTCCGCAAGCCCCATTTCCTCTTCATCCCTGCTGCGCGACTCGCCCCCGGCCCCGGCCCTTTTCGGATCCAGCCTGATATCATAGGTATCAAACCGGATGGCGTCTGCAGACTGTCCTGCGGGGTCCACCTTGCTGACAACCCCGTCATATAGCCTGATGACAAATGTATAGGGATCTTCGCCCCTGAAAATAGATCCTTCAGGCGCTACCACTGTGCTGCCGGGCCCCTCTTTGCGGCTGTCTTCTATGAACACGCCGTACATCCTGCGGCTTTGCATGTCAACCTCGTTGACATACATCATGATTCCTTCAAAATTATCTATAAACTGGCGCTCCTTTATTCCCACGCTGAAATTGGACTGCATCACGTTCATTGAAACCCGCTCGTAAGCGCTTTTCCCCCACGGCATACCATAGGCTGCCATGAAAACTGCTATTAAAAAGCCTGCGACCGCAAACGTCATAACCGGAATTATAACGCTGTATAAACTTATTCCGCCGGATTTCAGTGCCACAATTTCATTTTCCGAAGACATGCGCAGAAAGGTCAGAAGTACACTCATCATCACGGACATGGGGATAATATAGACAAGAAAATAGGGCATGGAATAAATAATCATCAACAAAAAGGCCAGCAGGCTGACCTGGTAGTTGACGATCATATTTGTGATATCCAAAATCTGGCGCATCAGAAAAACAAACATGAAAAACGCCAGACTCATGAAAAACGGCGGAATCAGTTCACGTAATATAAAGCGGTTGACGATCGTATTGATCTTCATTGCTTTTTACTCTGTTCCGGAAATCCATTTTCACGGCCGTTTTCAGATGACCTGCCGGAAAACTGGCGATTATAAAGCTTATAATATTCACCGCCTGCAGACAAAAGTGACTCATGGCGGCCTTCCTCCACGATTTTCCCGCCTGAGATCACGACTATGCGGTCTGCGTCTATGATCGTGGACAGTCTGTGGGCGATTACAAAAGAAGTACGGCCTTTCATAAGGTTTTCCAGGGCCTTTTGGACCAGCTGCTCCGCTTGGGCGTCCAGGGCGGAAGTCGCTTCGTCAAGGATAAGGATGGGGGCGTCTTTTAAAAGGGCCCTGGCAATGCACATGCGCTGCTTTTCCCCGCCTGAAAGCCGGTTGCCCAGCTCTCCGATGACCGTGTCAAGACCTTTGGGCAGGCTCTGGATGAACTCGTAAATATAAGCGGCCCGGGCGGCATCCAGCAACTGTTCCTGCGTGGCATCAGTACTGCCGTAGGCTATGTTGCTGCCAATGGTGTCGTTGAACAAAATCGGCTCCTGGGTCACCACGGCTATTCTGCTCCTCAGGTCCTTTACGGCCAGATCCCGGATATCAATACCGTCGAGCCTTACCGCCCCTTCGGTGACATCGTAGAAACGCGGAATCAGGCTTACCAGGGAAGTTTTTCCCCCTCCGCTGGTTCCGGCTATTCCAAGCCGCTCTCCGGGATAAACCTCCAGATTGATTCCCCTGAGTACCGGCTCACCCGGCTGGTAAGCAAAAGAGACGTTCTCAAAAGTTATCCTGTGAGGCGGATCCGGGATTGGAGCGGGGTTCTCCGGTTCGACCACCTCGGATTCGGTCTCCAGAATATCAAATACCCGGTCTGCTGCCGCCATACCCCGCTGGATCGCATTATTAAGCCTGGTCAGTTTTTTTACCGGGCCGTAAAGGAGCATAACCGCGGTCATGAAGGAAAAAAAATTGCCCGGAGTGGATTGGCCGTTTATAACCCCGTATCCGCCGTACCATATTATCAGCGCAACACCTGTTCCGCCCAGAATTTCCATGACCGGCGAACTAAGAGCCTTGACACGGTATGTTTTTACCTCGTATCGGAAATAGCGCTTGTTTTTCTCCATAAAACGGTTTTTTTCCCACGGCTCCATCCCGAACGCCTTGACAATTTTGTTGCCTGCAAATGTTTCATGCAGAAAAGAGTTTAAATCGGCCATTGATTCCTGGCTCCTCGTACTGAAGCGCCGGATCCGGCGGCCGAACTCATAGATCGGGAAAAACGCAAACGGCAGTACTATCATGGCTATAATAGCCAATTTCCAGTCCCGGTAGAAAATAACGCCGATAAGCCCTATAATGGTGAAGCAGTCCCTTAATGCCCCTGTAACCGCGGTCGAAACCATGTTTTTGATGATATTTACATCATTGGTGATCCGCGACATTAGCACGCCGGTCTTCTTGTCATGGAAAAACGCCAGGGAAAGCTCTGTTATTCTGTCGTAGAGGTTATCGCGCAGCTGCCTGATGATGCTTTCACCGACATAATGCATCAGAAACTCCTGGCCGTACATACCCGCTGCGCGCAAAACGTAGATGATCACGACCACAAACGGCATCAAAAGCAGCATCTGCTCGTTTTTTTTCATGAAAATATCGTCTAACACCGGCTTTACCACAAAAGCAGTCGCCGATGTTGAACCCGCCACCACGATCATACATACCATCGCCAGCAAAAGCCTGCCCCTGCTTTCCCGGATGTATCCCAGGAGACGTTTGTGCCGCGGCCGCAATTCTATTTTAAGCTTCAGAGACATGACAACACGCCGGAGTTTTCTTTGTATGGAGAAGCGCCCTTTTCCCCGGCCGGCCTTATCATTGACAGGGCGATATCCGCGGTCTTCCCGGAAGCACCCTGCCGGCCAAGCATGGCCCTTACTGATAAAAGCCGCCGGCGCAAAACAGCCAATGCATCCGGATCAGAAAGCAGATGGGAGACAGTGCACGCGATTGCAGCCGGATTGGCCTGCTTCTGGATCAGTTCCGGCACTACCCGCTCGCCTGCAATTATATTGGCAAGCCCTATATGATCAACATTTACCAGCATACGTCCCAGCATATAGTTTACAGGAGATATACGATACATTATCACCATCGGCACGCCGAAAATGGCCGCTTCCAGGGTAACGGTTCCTGATGCCGCCACCACCAGGGTGCATACATTGAGCACCTTTTCAATCGCCCCGGGCTTTAATTCAATGTCTAAAACATCCCTGTAAGGCCCGAGAAAACCTTCCAGCCATTGCCGGTCAATTCCCGGCGCCATTGAAACGACAAAACCGATTTCCCCTATTTGATTTCCCAGCCGGTTTGCCGCAGCCAGCATTACCGGAAGGTTTCGCCTGATTTCACTGTATCTGGATCCCGGAAGCAGCCCCACGGTAATTCTTTCTTCATCTGCCGAGGATTTAAGCTCCCCGGCTTCCTGCGCATAATGATCCAGAAGGGGATGGCCCACAAATGTTGCAGCAACCCCATGGGTTTGATAAAAATCCTTCTCAAACGGCAGGATCACGGCCATGTGATCGACGAAACGCCTGATTTTACGTATGCGCCCCCTGCGCCATGCCCACAGCTGCGGGCTGATGTAATAAAGAACCGGCACAGAATTCTTTTTTGCAAATTTTGCCATGTGGAGGTTGAAATCCGGAAAATCAATCAATATAAGCAGTTCCGGTCGATGACGGAGCATCTCTTTTTTTACGCGGGAGGCTTCGCTGATCACAACCGGCAGCCTGGAAAAAACTTCCGTAATGCCGACAACCGAAAGCCGGCCGGCCTCCACCAGGATATCTACGCCCGCCTCTTTCATCTTCTGCCCCCCGATTCCGCAAAAAGTCAGATCCGGAGATTTTGCCGTCATTTCCCTTACCAGGCGCGCCCCGTGATTATCCCCGGAGGTCTCGCCCGCAATGATCATCACTCTGCGGCCCGGCGAAGCCTGAGTCATTTGGGGCGTCCTTTCACCCGGGCCATTGCCCTGTCTATCTGTCCTGTGATATCAACGGCTATCTTTAAGGCATTCCTGCCCATGCTGCCGGAAACCTCGGGCTCGCTGCGATCTGCCACGGCCGCGGCAAATGAACGGATTTCATCGGCCAGGGCGTCTGCCTGTTCAAAAGTCTGGCTTTCCATCTGCATGCCCGGAACAGGGCATTGCTCTTCGCCGCTGCCGGGCCTTATATGGGTGATAGCCCGATTGGCGAAATCAATGGACAGGTAACCGTCCTGCTGGAAAATTCTTATTTTTCGTTCATTCTTGTTTGAAATCCGGCTTGCGGTCACGTTGGCGGCGGCACCGTTTTCAAATTCGATATGAGCATTGGCGATATCCACCATGCCGGTGACCACCGGGGCGCCCAGGGCATGGCAGTAACTTATGCCTGATTTGACAAAATTTAATATCAGATCGATATCGTGGATCATAAGATCATGTATTACACTCACGTCCGTGCCCCGGGGCTGATAAAGGCTCAGACGGTTACACTCTATGAAAAGCGGATTGCGCACAATATCCTTTACGGCAGACACCGCCGGATTAAAGCGCTCCAGATGGCCCACCTGGATAATTCTGCCTTTTTGCGAGGCAAGCTCGATTAATTCATCAGCCTCGGCAACGGTTTGCGTGATGGGCTTTTCAATGAGCACATCAACACCCTGCTCCAGAAAGGCCCTGGCAACTTCATAATGCAGCGGGGTGGGCACGGCAATACTTACCGCATCCGCCTTTCCGAAAAGCTGCCTGTAATCAGCAAAAGCCTCTGTCCCAACCCTTTTTGCCACCTCTGCGGCCCGGTCCCGGTTTGTATCCACCACCCCTACCAGATCAACGCCTTCCAGATTGGCGTATTTTTCCGCGTGAAACTTGCCCAGGTAGCCGACTCCGACCACCGCCGCCCTGATTTTATCTGTCAGGCCCATTTTTTACCCGCTGCTTTCTTTATTATACTGCCCGGAATCATCCACACGGGCCTCTATTGATATGCCGTATTTATCTGCCAGTTCCACCATCTCCTCTTTGTCAAATACAATGGATTTGCCGGCCTCCATTACCAGGACCCTGACGCCGGCTTCCTGCATGGTCCGTATGGTCCGTGATCCTACCGCGGGCACGTCGAATCTGAAATCCTGAATCGGTTTGCATACCTTTACCACCACGGCATCTCCCCGGCCCAGTCCCCCTCCGCGCTGTATAGTGGAATCCGTGCCGTCTACGGCCTCGACGGCCAGGACCGTACCGTTTGCCACCACGACGCACTGACCGATATCAAGACTGCCGATTGCCTTGGCCATTTTCCATCCCAGGTCGATATCCCTTCTTTCTTTTTCCGAAGGCCTTCGCCTGGTCCAGCAGCCCTCCTCTGCCAGAAGCTCGGGCAGCAGAAAAGTAGAGGAGAGAACCTTTATGCCCTCGTCTTCGAGCAATCCCGCAAAAGCCCTAAGCACCCTATCGTCATGGGAATCTTTCCGCATGGAAGACATAAGGGAAAGGGCCTTTATATCCGGGCGGATTTCAGACAGGGAAGCCGGCTTTCTGATCGCCCCGATCATAACCGCGGCCTTGACCCCGTGCTTTTTGAAAAATTTGATCAGGCGGCGCAGCTGGCCTATATAAAGAGTTTCCATGGCGGCCGTATGGTCGGCCAGGGAAGGCTCGGTTTCATTGTGAAAGCCCACCGCGCAGACCTCGTAGCCCCTGGCGGCGGCTTTTCTGGCAAACAGCACCGGAAACGGACCGCTGCCCGCAATCAGCCCGATCCGTTTTTCCGCCTGTTCCATAATATCCTGCAGTACCGATAAGTGTTATCACCAAGCACGGCTGTACAAGAAGGCTGCCGATAATTAAAATTAACGCGTAATGCCGCGCTGGGTGTCTTTGATGAAATTGACCAGGTTGAGCACCTCCGGAGTGTTTTCCACCTCTGCCAGAACCCGCTCCACGGCCTCGTTTACCGTCAGGCCGATCCGAAAAATAATCCGGTAGGCCCGCTTTAGCTGATCCACGGAATTGTCTGAAAACTGATGACGCTTTAACCCCACCTTGTTTAAGCCGTGCAGGGAGGCCCGGTCTCCGGCGGCAATCAGATATGGCGGGATATCCTTGACCACCGCCGATTTTCCCCCGATATAGGCATAATTTCCAATCCTTACAAATTGGTGAACGGCTACCAACCCGCCGATTGTCACATGGTCTCCTATGGTGATATGGCCGGCCAGTGTGGCATTGTTTGCCATAATCACCCCCCTGCCGGTAATGCAGTCGTGGGCCACGTGAGTATAGGCCATAAGAAAATTGTCTTCCCCGATACGGGTGACCCCGCCTCCGAATTCCGTACCGCGGTTAAGCGTGGCAAACTCTCTGATAATGGAATTCTGCCCTATCTTTAAGTATGAGACCTCTCCCTTGAACTTTACCGCCTGGGGCACGGCTCCTATGGAAGCATACTGAAATATCTGGCAATCGGGCCCTATATCAACGTAGGAATCTATGGTGACATGAGAACCTATCCGGGTTCCCGAAGCTATGGAAACATTGGCATTGATAATTGAATACGGTCCTATTTCAACATTTTCATCGATTTCTGCCTTTGGGTCAATAATTGCTGTCGGATGTATCATCTTTTTTATCGTTTATTTTTCGCCAGTTTTTGTGGTCTTTTTTTCAACACTGGCAATACGCCTTGCCAGCTCTGCGATCTGCTTTTTCATTTCCGGCAGCCCGGAAAGCACGTGCTGAACCCTCAGCCATCGGCTATGCGGCATCTCAGGGGTCCCGGAAACCGTTTTGCCGGCATCCACGCTTCTGGCCACACCGGCCTGAGGGCCTACAACAGCCCCGTCGCCTATGGAAATGTGGCCGCCTATACCCGCCTGACCGGCAAGGATTACGTTTTTCCCCACTGCAGTGCTGCCTGCTATGCCCACCTGGGCCACCACAATGGTGTGCTCCCCGATTGTTACGTTATGGGCGATATGGACCTGGTTATCGGTTTTTACTCCTTTGCCGATCCGTGTTTTGCCGAATGTCGCACGGTCAACAGTATTGCCGGCGCCTATTTCCACGTCGTCGTCAATCTGCACGATACCCACCTGCGGAATTTTAAAATGCCGCCCCTCATCCGGGGTATATCCATACCCGTCAGAACCGATCACGCTGCCTGCCTGGATAACCACGCGGCTGCCGATCACGCATTTATCCATTATCGTTACGTTTGCCATGATTTCCGTATCATCACTGATGCTGACATTATCGCCTATACAGGCGTGCGGATGAAGGGTGACCCTCCTGCCCAGAGTGACGTTTCTGCCGATAAAAACAAAAGGGGCAATGGCCGCCTCGCCGCCGCAGCAAAAATTTTCCCCGATAAACGCCATGGGACTGATTCCGGAAAAAGACCGCGTACGGGGATAAAAATAATGCATTACCCTGGCAAAGGCCAGCCTGGGATTATCCGATAGGATCAGGTCGACCCCGGCCTGCTGCGAAAATCCTCTGGGCACTATCACTGCCCCGGCCCGGATCTTGCTTAACTGGTTCAGCATCCCCTTATTGTCGGCAAAAGTCACGCAATCCTCTGTTGCCTGTTCAAACGGCATGGCGCACGCCACGCTTCTGTCAGGATCTCCCAGGATATCTGAGCTCTTTGCCCCGATTATCCTGACCAGTTCAGCCAATCTGATTTGCGTCATAACAAAATGTCACCTGACCGCCTGTTTTTTACAGCCTCCGGCTTACTGTGTATCTTCCTGCGAAGCTCCGAACTCCCCGTTGTACTTATTGATAAGCCTGTCTGTAATATCAATGGAGTCAGGAGAATAGATCACGGCTGATTTTTCGATTATCATCAGATATCCTTCCTTTTTGCCGATCTTTTCGGCAAGGGAAAAAATTTCCTCCCGCAGTTGTCCGACGATTCTGGACTGAATTTCCTGGAGCTGGGACTGATACTCTTCTTTCTTTGACCGGAGGTCCATTTTTTTTATCGCGATCTCTCTTTTCTTTTCTTCCCGCTTGTCCTTGCTCATGACCATGGAATCGCGTTCGATCTGCTTTTGCAGCTTTTCTATCTCGCCTGCCAGTGTCTGAAGCTCGTTTTGCATTTCACTGTGTTTATTCTGGATCCGGTTCTGGGCATCCTGGCCCGCCTCCGATTCCTTGAGCACCTTTTGAAAATCAACCACCCCGATCTTGGCAACATCGGCAGCCCCCGCGGATGTGGCGAAAAAAACCATACACAGCAGCATCGTTGAAACAGCTTGAATTGCTTTCATCATTCTTTTCCTCCAAAATTTATATGTCATATAGTTCTGAAATAAATTCTATCTTTATTCAAATCA
>JAGXLE010000174.1 GCA_018334855.1 Desulfobacterales bacterium
GGAAGAGAAATCGGCGAACTGCCCCTGGATATGCAGCCAAAACTGCTCCAGGTATTGGAGGAAAAAGAATTTGAGCGTATTGGCGGAACAAAAATCATCAAATCCGATTTTCGCGTAATTGCGGCAACAAACAAGGATCTGGAAACATTAATCCAGGAAAACGGCTTTCGCAGCGACCTCTACTACCGGTTAAATGTATTCCCGATACATATTCCACCCTTGCGGGAAAGAAAGGCCGACATCCCGGAACTTGCAAAAAACATTATCAGACAGTTGGCTGAAGAGACCGCGGTAAAATCCACCTGTCTGTCCGAGGAAGCGGAAAATGCTCTGACCTCTCACCACTGGCCGGGCAATATAAGGGAGCTCTCCAATGTTCTGGAAAGAACTATTTCAAGCATTAACGGAGAAAACATCACCCTGGCCCACCTTCCTTTTTATATAAGGGAACAGAAAAATAAGAATTCAGTATTTTTTCAGGGACTTGACCTGAAAGAAAGATTGGACAGAACCGAAAAGGAGCTGATTGAAAAAGTTATGCAGGTTTCCGGTGGGAACAAAATGGAGGCTGCCCGTCAGTTGGGAATTCACAGAACTCACCTGTATAAAAAATTGAGAAAACATGGATTAAAGTAGAATCCCAATACAAAAGGCATGAAAACAAGACATGATACAAATCAAAGAAGATCTGGCAATTGCTGAAAACGAAATCTTCTTTACCGCTTCGGGCGCTGGTGGTCCGGGCGGCCAGCATGTAAACAAGACCAGCACCCGGGTAACGCTCTGGTTTGATGTCAAAAATTCACCAAGCCTGAGCGAGGATCAAAAAAAGCGGATTGCAGAAAACCTTTATACACGCATCAACAAAAACGGCCTGCTGCGGATTTCCGCGCAACGGCACCGAAGCCAGGCAGCCAACCGGGAACAGACTGTTGAAAGATTTGCCGAACTGATCGCAGAAGCCTTGCAGGAACCGGCAAAGCGCAAAAAAACCCGCGTGCCGGGGCGCGCAAAAAAACGCCGCCTGAAAGAAAAAAAGCACAGAAGCAGAAAAAAGCAATTACGCTCAAATCCCGGGCCCGGAGAAAATGAATAAGTGTGGAATTCCGAAAGTATGCAGTGCAACGCAAATATTGGACTTCCAGGGAACTCCTTTCTTTTGCGCTCTTATAAAATTGCACTTCGTTGCCCTGACGGCGGTGCGGAAAAGCGGATTTCCGAGCGAAAATCGAGGCTCAAAGAGACTCCTGGAGCGAGGAAATTCCTTTTTCGCACCGCCGATCAGCCAAGGTGCTTACGGATTTCCTTTCTGCAAAAATACCGCCCTGGCTGGATAAACAGATTTTTACTTTGCCGTCACTATTAGGGTTGACAATATTTCACATTAATTATACCACCAAAGATAGGCAGGTCAGCGGGCGGCAGGGATGCCGCTGTGACGGGGCCAAACCGGAATCTCCGCAGGGGCGGGCACGAAAAAATCTGCAGCGCTGCTTCGGTCACTGCTCCTCTTCTACGATCTCAATCCGCTGAATCCAGACCCCCGTCTTCCGCCGTTTGCAATAATCACGCAAAAAGAAAGGAGGACTTCTGAATGAATTCTTTATTTCTCGTGATTCTCATGCTGGCGGGCTTTCTAATCGCCTACCACACCTACGGCAGATTTTTGGGCAAAAGAATTTTCCGGCTGGCGGCAGACAGAGTCTGCCCCTCGCATGAACTCCAGGATGACCTGGATTTTGTGCCTACCAACAAACACATCCTTTTCGGGCATCATTTCACCTCCATAGCTGGCCTGGGCCCGATTGTCGGTCCTGCCATCGCGGTAATATGGGGATGGGTGCCCGCGGTTCTGTGGGTTTTTTTCGGATCCATTTTCATGGGGGCCGTGCACGACTTCGGCGCCCTGATCATCTCGCTTCGAAACAACGGCCGCTCGGTTGGTGACATCTCCGGGGAGCTGGTAAGTCCCAGGGTAAGGATTCTCTTTCTGCTCATTATTTTCTTTCTGCTTTTGATTGTCATTGCGGTATTTGCGCTGATAATCGGCATTTTGTTCACCATGTATCCCGAGGCGGTGATTCCGGTCTGGGTCGAGATTCCGATTGCAGTCTGGCTTGGATACATGATCTATAAAAAAGGAGCCAGCCACGTTACCCTGGGCATTGCAGCAGTGATCATGCTCTATATTACTATTGTCATCGGAACCTATGTGCCCATAGACCTGACAGCTCTTGGCTTGAGCGGCAACGGCGCCCTTATCACCTGGATTGTGATCCTGTTTATCTATGCCTTTATCGCTTCCAGGCTGCCCGTACAAATACTGATGCAGCCCAGGGACTACATCAACTCACATCAGCTGCTGGTGGCGTTTGCCCTTTTGGGCCTGGGCGTGATCGTAGCTCAGCCGGAAATCGTGGCGCCGGCCTACCAGGCTTCTCCTGAAGGTGCCCCGCCTATCTGGCCGTTTTTGTTTGTGGTTATTGCCTGCGGGGCCATTTCAGGGTTTCATTCCCTGGTCAGCTCCGGGACATCTTCCAAGCAATGCTATAACGAGGACGACGCCAGGTATATCGGATACGGCGCCATGCTCATGGAAGGTTCCCTGTCCACTTTTGTCATCGCAGCCTGCATAGCCGGAATCGGAATCGGGCTGACAGTGGAAGGCGAGACTTTTACAGGCGTTGCGGCATTTACCCACCATTATTCCTCCTGGGCCGCGGCAAGCGGGCTCGGTGCAAAGATCAGCGCATTTGTGGAGGGCGCTGCCAACATGATAGGCTCCTACGGCATCCCCCAGAACATCACGATTACCATAATGGGCGTGTTTCTGGTATCATTTGCCGCAACCACCCTGGATACAGCTACCCGCCTGCAGCGCTATATAGTGGGTGAGCTGGGCCGGGCCATTAAAGTGCCGCAAATCGGCGAACCAACTGTGGCCACTCTGATTGCTGTTATCACGGCCTTTATCCTCGCCTTCTACAACGGCTCCGGTAAAGGCGCCCTGACCCTGTGGCCCCTGTTCGGTGCTGCAAATCAGCTTCTTGCCGGGCTGGCGCTGCTTGTAACCACCATCTATCTGGTGCGCAAAAACATCCCGAGTTTTTATGCCGCCATACCGATGGTCTTCATGATTATTATGACCGGCTGGGCAATGCTGCTAAATCTTCAGAATTTCTTTAACAGCGGCAACTGGCTGTGTTTTTTCATCGGGGCTTGCATTATGGTGCTGGAAATCTGGATGATTATCGAGGCGATAATTTATTTCAAAAATCCGTATGCCCCGAAAGCAGCATAAGCAGACACTCAAAACAGCAAATCCAGGCCCGGGATGACAAAACATGAACAAACCAAAAAGGCCGGAACCGGCTGTCAAAGCCGGCTCCGGCCAAAGGCTTGAAAAGCCGAAATCAATGCCCGGGCAACAGTATGTGAGACAATACAAATATGGATATCAGGCTCTCGTCCCGTGCCCAAAAATACCTCCGGGACCGGAATGTCTCAGCGATAACCTTTTATCTGGTCGACATTGAAACCACAGGGTCCATCGGCGCGGTCAGGGAGGTCGGCCTCAGCCTGGCCACGCCCGGCCACCCGGAGAACTTCCGGTATGAGCAGGCCGGGGAATTTGACATATACATAGACAGCAGGCTCGAAGTCACAGAACCCGTAGTTATCAAAAAGCAGGGATTCTGGAAATTTTCCTCCCTTTACGCAGACGGGCTTGGTGTACGAATGTGAGCCAGGCTCGCCTGGGTGTGCCGGCGCCCCGGTTTGCCGGAATCTGAAATAACCCGCCGGGTTCCGGCCCGCCGAGCCGATCACCTGTTCCAGAGGATTGAAGAATCCACGGAGCCTACGGATTGTGTGCCGGTCAGGACCATGCTCTGGACAAGTTCCTGCCGTATCTGTTCCAGGTAAGCTGCAGCTCCGGCCTGCCC
>JAGXLE010000175.1 GCA_018334855.1 Desulfobacterales bacterium
TTAGCGGCTCTTGGCGAAGCGAAGCGTAAAAATTTCAACTGTCTGAGCGAGGCACGAGCGAGTTTTGAAATTTTAGTGAAGCGAACCTTACCTGACCGCTAACAGGAGTTGAACCACTTATACCAATTAAAACTGAACCTGTGATTGCGCAGTAGGGAGTGTGTGAGGCAGGTAAAAAAAAAGAGAGTACAGGACAGAGGTGAGTTATTCATTGTCCGGGGTGCGGAGAGAGTCGCCATCAATTTTTATGATACAGCAGCGATGACGGAGGCGGTCGAGGAGGGCGTCCACCATGTCTTTGGGCTCCAGGTGTCACCACCGATAAAGAATGAACCCACCCACCACCGGAAAACGGACCCACCTCACCGGTGATTACGATTAAAAGAATCCCGATTTAGAGACCCACCTTTTCTTTTTTCCTGTTTTTTGATTATCGTTTCCCGACCTTGACTCAAGAGGAGGAAGCGATGTCATCCCGTCCCGGAAGTAAAAAGCGTCCTTGCCGGATTTGCTGTAAATGGTTCAGGCCGGATCCCCGTCTCGGATTACGGCAGAAGACCTGCGGCACTCCGGAATGCAAAAGGAAGTGGCATGATAGGAAGTGCACCGTGTCAAATGTCAATTACTTTGTCCGGTTCGCGATAATTATTCTGTCCGGATTTTATGTTTACTTGTTTCCTGGTTTGCGGGGTTGTTATGCCTTGACTTTGAGTTGATAAGTAAGCGCTTAGTTAACCGCCTCTTTCAAAAACTCTGATGCCAGGATAGTATAGTTATCCAGCTTCCAGGGCAGCAGGGCCTCAAAATCTTCCAACGATTCTGCGAGAGGGAGTTTGCCGAATATATAGCGCAGGTAGCTGTAGGGCTCCAGGTTATTGGCCCTGGCTGTCTCGATCAGGCTATAGAGAGCGGCACTGGCGGCGGCTCCTTCGGGAGTGCCGCTAAACATCCAGTTCTTGCGTCCTAGGACGAAAGGCCGGATACAGTTTTCCGCAGCATTATTATCGGGAGAAAGACGACGGTCCTCCAGGTATCCAACCAGGCGGTCCCACTGCTTTAAAGTATACTTGATCGCTTTCCCAAGAAGCCCCTTGGGAGGTGTTTGGCTGGATCTTTCAACCAGCCACTCTCTGAAATCATTAAGTATGGGTCGGGCCTTGTCCTGACGTTCTCTATACAGTTCTTCCGGGGACAGTTCATTCTTTTTGGCCTGTTTTTCAATCCGGTAAATATCCCGGATATATTCCAGGGCGACATCAGCACTGCCGGTCTTTTTACGGTTCTTTCCCTGGGCCTTGACCACATCCATGAATTTACGCCGGGCATGGGCCCAGCAGCCGACATGACGGATATCCTTCTGATGGTCCAGAAAGTCATAACCACTGTAGCCGTCGGTCTGCACGTATCCTTTAAAATCGCGCAGGAATTCCAAGGCCACATTGCCGGAGCGGGTGGGATGATATTGGTAGAGCAGGGCTGTCTTATCCGGTTCTCCCCTTCGGAAGATCCACATGTACGACTTGGTGGTGGGGTCCCGGCCGCTTTCCATAAGAACCTGAACAGTGGTTTCATCGATATTGATTATGGGGCCGGACTGAATTTCCTCCTGGATCAGGTTGAGCAGGGGCTGGCAGGCCTCGGCCGCCTTCATGGCCCAGTTACACATGGAGGCCCGGTCCAATTCAACTCCCAGGCGGGCAAACTGTTTCTCCTGGCGGTAAAACGGCAGGGCGTCGGCAAACTTGGCGGTCAGGATGTAAGCAAGAAGACCGGGTGCTGCCATGGACTTGGGAATAATCTGAGCCGGAACCGGGGCAATCTTTACGGAAGGCCCTTCGTCATCAAGCCCTTCACATTTGCGGCAGGCATACTTAGGACGGATATTGCGGATTACCTGCATCTTGGCCGGAATGATATCAAGCTGCTCCGAGGTTTCCTCACCTATCCGGCTTAAGCTGCAGCCGCAGCTGCAGACCTTTTCTTCCTCGGGCAGATCATGAACCACTTCCACCCTGGGGAGATCATCGGGAATCGGCTTCCTGCCCTTCTTTTTCCTGGTATGGGCCGGGACCTCCACTTCTTCCTCTTCTGAAGAAGCTTCCTCATCAACCTCTACCGGTTCAGGCATGTCAAACAGAGGTTGTTGACCGGAACTCTCGTCCTTATCGCTTTGAGTGCCAAAACGTTTTTGGCGCAGAAGGCGGATTTCCTCCAGCAATATACTGGTCTCCCGCTCAAAATGGCTCTGAGCATCGATCAGCATCTGCTTGAGCAACTGGATATCATCGGGTAGTTCGGCCACGTCTAAACTCATGGACACATACTAACATATCTTACTGATATTGCAAGAAATATATTTAAAAAAATCTGCTTTTTTTTTACAATATGGCCGAGTAATTTAAATGCCGGTGGGCCTCATGCTGGTATATGGACAACCCGTCCAGAAGCCAGTTCAGCTCCTTCCTGCCGATGTTAATGATCTCTTCCCTGGAGTCCGGCCACTGGAACCTGTCCTTTTCCAGTCTCTTAAGCCAGACGCAGAAGCCATTGCAGTCCCAGTAGAGAATTTTGACCATGGTCTGCTTCCTGTTGCAGAAAGCAAAATAGTGACCGGTAAAAAGATCAAGATCCAGTTGGTCTTCCACCAGGATAGACAGGCCGTTAATGGACTTTCTCATGTCAGTGGCGCCCACCGCCAGGAAGACCTTGATATCATCCCGGCTGTGGATCATTTACATTCCTCCAGGGTAGAAATTACTCTGGCAAGGGTCTGCCTGGAAAAGCCTTCCCGGACTTCGACCTTAAACCTGCCCCCTATCTCAACTTTCAGGGAGGAGGTCATATTGCTCTCCCCGGCCGGAGAGCTTTTTCTCAGTGGCACTGCAACAAGATCAGGTCCCGGGCCAGTCTGGGGAAACAGTTTTTTCTTCCAGTAATAGAAGGCATGATAGGAAAGACTATGCCGGCGGCAATACTCTTTCCGGCTCAGACCGCTCCGGCTGCAGGCCTTAATATGGGCCTTCCAGATTTTTTCTTTATTGGCTGAGCTGTTTTCTGATAATTCTGTCGGCATTGCTGACCTCCTTGATGTTGAATTTGAGGCCAGCATGACATATTATGAGGCTATCTGGTAGGTGTGGTTTAATTGGCGCTTACGTTACAGCGTTTGGATCATCAAAAACCGCGAAAGTGTCGGCAAAATTAATACCGTGTTTTAATAAGTTTTTCTTGGCTTTTGATTTATCCCATTCAAACATGGCAGTTTATATGTAAGTACATTTGTATGTACGTGTCAAGTTTTTTGATAGCCCGCTTGCCGGTGCATTCCTTCCGGACAGGTTCATTACAGTGGTTGAACCTGCCGCCCCGGAAGCTGAATCTGCCAGGCTATGGAGTTTTAATAATCTCCGGCCTTCATCAATTTTATTTTCAGCCGGTAAAATTTTGAAAAAAAATACGTCATCAAGCAATATTTTCTGCGGGGAAAAAGGGCACGCCGGCAAACCGTATGTTTTGGCTGCAAATCTTTTATTTCCCCGCCGTCAATGAGCAGACTTCGCCCGGTAACCCTTTCATCCTTCCACTTAGCGGATCACTCCGTCATAACACACGGCACTCCCGGATGGCACCGGCTATTTGAGGGGAATGTCCCCCTTTCGCCCTTTCGCTTGAACTACCTTTCGTGGAGCCGGTATTTTTCCAAGATCTACCAAACGTTGCCCGCATTGCGGACACAGTTCCGGATGCTCTTCTCCTTATTTTCCACAATACTCCTGCCAGGTAAGAAATTCCGTCCCGTCAATCGGCAACTGGCCGAACAACTTGCGGCACTTCTCCAATTTTTTATTTTTACCGGGGGCATACAACCCGTAACACCGAACATTTTTGTTCCGGGGGACAGGAACATGCAACAGGTAACGCTGGA
>JAGXLE010000176.1 GCA_018334855.1 Desulfobacterales bacterium
AGCCAGCAGCAAACGAGACGATAAATATGTTGTATGGAGGATTATTATAAACCCCAGAGAATTTGTCAATTAAAACCTGAAATTATGGCAGGTTAAGAGGCCCGCAAGGGCTTCATGATATGGATGAGCAGGAATTTTTAAGCTCAACTTTCCAAGGATAATTTGACGGCTTTTTTGACGGCTTTTGGTTTCTGTGGACGGCTTTCTTCGGCTGAAAAGTGCCGTAAATAGGGGTGGAATGCGCTCTGGGACGGCCTGTCACGCCGGAGGTCGCGAGTTCGAGTCTCGTCGCTCCCGCCACTTTTTCAGGGCAAATCTTGGGCCCCATCTTTTTGCCCCAGAAAGGAGTGTACCCAACACTGAAATCTGCTTTTCAACTCTCGATTTGCAATATACAGATCCCAGGATAATAGCTTTTTTGACACTACCCAACAAAGCACCCAACAAAATTTAGCTCACCCCAGACAAATGGGTGCTGCTGCGATTATACTTTTTTAATAGCTTTGGCCACAGCGCCACCTACGCGTATCGCGTTCGAGTGCGCATTCCAAGCATCAACAAGACTTGCAGTTTCTTCCCCATAACGGATTCCGGGTTCACATTGTATGGACTGCAGCCAATTACTATCAATACGAGGGAGACCTGCCGATTCCGCCAGATTAGCCAGCTCCTCCAATCAACCCCAGGACCAACGGTTTTGTGGAGCGTTTTAACCGAACTGTTTTAGATGAATTTTTCCGAGCTGCCTTCAGGAAGAGATTTTACAGCTCCTTGGAGGGGTCCAAGAGGCCCCTGGATGCTTGGGCTGCAACATTACAACCATGAACGGCCGCACCGTGGTTATCTCAATATGGGGCGGCGGCCAATAGAAACTTTTGAACTTGGCAAGAAGCCTCTGTAAGAGCATGCCATGGATGCGGCTTAAAATTTAGCAGCCCGGGAGGGCAAGCTGTCCGGAAAGTCTTTGACTTTTACAGATAAGTTCCGGACAGCACTGACTCTTTTATTATTTTGCTCAAATACCAAGGTATGCTTTTTTGACCTTTTCATCGGCCAACAGATCCGCGGCGCTTCCCTGCAGGATTATATCGCCGGTTTCCATAACATAGCCTCGACCGGCAATAGAAAGGCTCGCAGAAGCATTCTGTTCAACCAGAACCACAGTGGTTCCGGCCTTATTTATATTATACACCACTTCAAATATCCGGTCTGCAACAAGCGGGGCGATGCCTAGCGAGGGTTCATCCAATATCAGCAGGTTTGGGTTGCTCATTAGAGACCGTCCGATTACAAGCATTTCCTGTTCCCCTCCGGAAAGGGTGCCGGCGTCCTGTTTGGCCCGCTCCTTTAATATCGGAAAATGAGTAAAAACATTCTCAAGGTTTCTTTCAATGATTTGCCGGTTGCCTTTATGCAGCCATGCGCCGAGTTCAAGATTTTTTTGCACACTCATGCGCGGAAACAGCTTTTTGTCCTCAGGACATAAGGTAATCCCCTTTTTAATTATCCTGTCCGGATTTAGATTGTCGATCCGGGCCCCTTGAAACTCAACTGTCCCGGTTTTCGGGCGTACCAGGCCGATAATGGATTTGAGCAGGGTGGTTTTTCCAGCACCATTTGCCCCTAGTACACAAACAAGTTCCCCTTCCTGTATTTGGATCGAAACCCCGTGAAGGATTTCGGACTGCCCGTAATAACTATAAATCTGATTCACGCACAGCAGCATATTTGTCTCCAAGATAAGATTTAATCACAACATCATTGGCACACACCTCTTCTGAGGCGCCTTCACAGGCTTTTTCTCCATAATTCAGGGCCAGAATGCGGTCAGAAATATTCATGACTATACTCATTTTGTGTTCTATCAGGCATATGGTCTTGCCGGAATCCCTGATTTTTCTAATAATATCGATAATCGTTTCAGTCTCCTCCATATTCACCCCGCCCACGAGTTCATCCAGCAGGAGCAATTCAGGCCGGGTTGCCAGGGCCAGGCCTATTGTGAGCTGCTTTTGCGCCACTTGCGGCAAAGCAGATGCAGGCAAATTTTTGTAATTCGAAACTCCCACGTATTCGGCCAGATCATGCGCCCGCTCAATGGCTTCCCGCTCGGCCCGACGTTTTCTCCTGGTTCTGAAAATCGCTGAAAACATGTCAAAGTGCTTTCCAGCGCTCTGGCCGATGATGAGATTTTCAATAACGGACTGCATCGGATATACAGTGGTTAACTGAAACGTCCGGCAAATACCCATTCGGGACAGCTGGTGCGGCTTGCGGCCAGTAATTGATTTGCCTTTATACAGAATCTCGCCGCTGGTGACCGGAAGAAAACCCGAAATCAGGTTAAACAATGTGGTTTTACCGGCCCCGTTGGGACCGATGATCGAATAGATTTCGCCCTCTTCTACATGAAACGAGATATTATCCGCGGCGCGAATACCTCCAAATTCTTTTACAACTGATCTGGCTTCCAGTATTTTTGTCATCTTTACACGCCCTTTTTACTTTTCAGCCGTGAATTCAACAAACGAAGAATACCCATAATCCCGAAAGGCATATAGCGTATGCACAGAATCAGTATAATCCCTAACGTGATCAGCCTGAATTCATCCAGAGCGTGCAGGCTTTGGATTAAATAATACACGATTGCAACCCCGAATAGCGGCCCTGCAATAGTCCCGACCCCACCAATCATTACGAAAAGCAGTACTTCGAAACTAACCAGAAAGTGGGCGTTTTCCGCCATCAAGGTCCCCATGTATCCGGCGTAAAGGCCGCCGGCCAGCCCGGCAAATACCGTGCTGATTGAGAAACAGATCACCTTTTCCCGCATGGTGTTGATTCCAAGAGATTTCGCGAGCATTTCGTTTCCCCGAATGGCGATGAGCCGTCGGCCGGATATATATTTTACGAGAGCACTTATAATGCAAAGCACAGCAACCGCCAGCACTACGACCAGATAATAACATGCCAAGGTGGATTCAAATGAAACTGCACCCAAAAACGGAATTGGAATCGGCTCCGGTCTTGGCACGCCGGAAATTCCGCGGGGGCCACCTGTAAAATCGTCCCACCGGGCAATTACATAATATATGGCAAGCCCCAGACAAAGGGTCGCGATTGGGAAATAGTGCCCCCGGGTGCGCAAGGTGGGAATACCGGTGACAATCCCCAGCAAAGCCGTAAAAATACAGCTTGTAGGCAGCGCCCCCCAAAATGGGAAACCCGCCTTTACCATGAGCAGGGCAGTCCCGTAGGCGCCCACTCCGAAAAAGGCACCATGACCAAGATTTAGCTGGCCGGCATACCCCAGCAATAAATTGAGCGCCGACGCAGAGATTACGAATATCCCTGTCATCACCATGAAATGCCGCCAATAGGGATTGTGAATCACCACCGGCAACAACAGGGCCAGCAAGATTACAATAATCGGTCCAAGTTTATCTTTCGGCAGGTGTGTTCCCATTCCTAGTGTTCCTTTCCAAACAGGCCCGTAGGTTTCACGGCAAGCAGCAAAACTATCGAACCGAAAATAATGGGCTCGACAAACTGAGTTGTGACATACATGGATAAGAAGGTTTCGGATAATCCGATCAGGTAACCCCCGATAACCGCACCGAAAAAGTTGCCCATGCCCCCCAGGATAATAATGACAAATGCCATGGGCGTAACCGGTACCCCCATGGTGGGATAAACCATTGAAATAGGAGCGACAAGCGTGGCAGCCGTGGCGGCAAGGGCCGTTCCAACGCCAAAAGTGGCTGCCCCCACAATACCAACGTTAATCCCCATGATCTGTGCTCCCTGCCGGTCCTGACTTGTGGCTTCAATTGCCGCCCCAAGACGAGTGTATTTAATGAAACAATGCAGCAAAGTGATCAGGACCACAGCGCTGATGATGACGATAATTCGCTGGGCTGTGACG
>JAGXLE010000177.1 GCA_018334855.1 Desulfobacterales bacterium
CAGGGGCAAGCGCACCAAAAAAATAGAATACGAGCTACAGAAACGCCTCTCCCGCCTCGAAAAAGAGGAAAAAGGCCGGGTTGACGCCTTTGAAGGCGAAGACCGGGAGCTGATGCAGAGGGTCTTTCTCTACGAGCTTTTCTACAGGTTCAAGGACCAGTATGACCAACTTATACAGGACCAGATAGCGGCCGGTGACACCCCGGTAAGAATTCCTTTTTTCAACGATGTGCATGCGGCCATGGAGGAGCGGGGCTTTGGCGAGGAAGAATTCAGGCATTATTTTGCCCTGGCCTTCCAGATCCGCCGGGCCTTCTACTTCATCGACCGCGGCCTTGCCGGAAGCAGTCCCAGCATGAAGCAGCTCCGCTTAAACCTGTGGAAAAACATTTTCACCCACAACCTTGAACTTTATGACCGGTATCTGCGCGACCGGATGGAGGATTTCTCCACACTGCTGCTTGGAGAAACCGGTACTGGCAAAGGCACTGCAGCGCTTGCCATTGGAAGGTCCGGATACATTCCGCTTAACAAGCGGTGGAAAAGCTTTGCCGAGAGCTTTACCCGGTCCTTTGTGTCCCTCAATCTTTCCCAGTTCCCGGAAACACTGATAGAATCCGCGCTTTTCGGGCATAAAAAAGGTGCTTTCACCGGCGCGGTGGAAGACTACCAGGGAGTATTCGAAACCTGCAGTCCCCACGGCGCAATACTGCTCGATGAAATCGGCGAGGTCTCCGAACCAATACAAATCAAGCTGCTCCAGGTGCTGCAGGAGCGGGTTTTTACCCCCGTGGGTTCCCAGAAAAAAAGCCGCTTCAAGGGGCGCGTGATTGCAGCCACCAACAGGCCGCTCGAAGACATAAAGGACAGGAAAATCTTCCGAGACGACTTCTATTACCGCCTTTGCTCTGATATTATTACGGTTCCCCCGCTTCGCCGGCGTATCCAGGAAAACCCCAAGGAGCTGGACCTTCTTTTAAACCTCACCGTTGAGCGCCTGGTAGGCAAGTCCTCTCCCGAACTCGTGGAAATGGTCAGAAATGCGGTGGACAAGGAATTGGGCGTGGATTACCCGTGGCCGGGCAATGTGCGGGAACTGGAGCAGTTCGTGCGCCGCATACTTCTTAAAGGAACCTACAGCGAAGAACATGAACCCGAATCGGGCGAACTCGACAGGCGCCTGGTAACCGGTATCGAGCGCGGCAATATTGATGCGGCCTCGCTGCTTTCCGGCTACTGCTATCTGCTTTACCAGCGCCATCACAATTTCGAAGAAGTGGGCAGAAGAACCGGTTTGGACCGCAGAACCGTAAAGAAATACATTCAGGAATGGGACGCCTCGGCAGCCGAGGCGTCCAATTCATAACTCCGGCCTACCCTGTCTCGCTGTGATACTGCTGAAGTGATTTTGTTACCGGATCTCCGTCACGGCGCGCTGAAATCCCCTTTGCCGCAGCTACGGCAGCCGCGGTTGTGGTAATATAAGGAACCTTGAAGCGGATGGCGGTTTTGCGGATGTAAGAGTCGTCTTCCTGGCTTTCCCTTCCGGCCGGGGTGTTTATCACGAGATTAACCTCCCGGTTTTTGATGGCATCCACTATGTCAGGTCTTCCGTGGCCGAGCTTTTTCAGGACCCGAGACGAGATCCCCTGCTTTTCCAGGAACTCCCGGGTCCCTTTTGTTGTATAAATTGTAAACCCGAGATCTGAAAAAAGCCGTGCCGGCTCCACCACGCTGCTCTTGTCAGGATCAGCAACTGTGATCAAAATGCTTCCTTCAACAGGCAGGGGAGTCTGAGTGGCCTCCTGGGCCTTGAAAAACGCCATGCCGAAAGTATCCGCAAGCCCCAGAACCTCTCCTGTAGACCTCATCTCCGGGCCCAGCAGCGGATCTACTTCCTGGAACATGTTAAACGGGAAGACCGCCTCCTTGACGCCGTGATGGAATATAATCGGCCTATAGAGGCCGAAATCGGCAAGTTTCCCGCCAAGCATGACTTTTGTTGCAATCCTGGCCATGGCAAATCCGCATACCTTTGATACTATGGGCACTGTACGCGACGCCCGCGGATTGGCCTCCAGGATGTAGACCATGTCGTCTGAAATAGCGTACTGGATGTTCATCAGGCCGACCACGCCGAATTCCTTTGCCAGTTTCCGGGTGTAATCGACAATGGTTTCCACGTGCTTCGGCGGGATGCTTACAGGCGGAATAACGCATGCCGAATCCCCGGAGTGGATCCCGGCAAGTTCGATATGCTCCATGACAGCGGGCACAAACGCGTCCCCGCCGTCTCCGATGGCGTCTGCTTCAGCCTCGATGGCAGACTCCAGGAACTTGTCTATCAGGACCGGTCTCTCCTCGGAAACCTCCACAGCGGCTGCCAAATACTGCTGCAGCATCTGCTCGTCCATGACTATCTCCATGGCGCGCCCGCCCAGCACATAAGACGGCCGCACCATCAGCGGATAACCTATCTTTCTTGCAACCTCCAGGGCTTCATCAAAGGAGCGGGCCATGCCGGATTCCGGCTGGGGAATGCCGAGTTTACTGACAATCTGATGGAACCTGTCGCGATCTTCTGCCAGGTCTATGGCATCAGGCGAGGTGCCCAGGACCTTTACGCCTTCGGCTTCAAGCTGGGAGGCGATATTTAGCGGCGTCTGCCCCCCGAACTGAACAATGACGCCCTCGGGCTGTTCCTTTTCATAAATGGATAGTACGTCTTCGGCTGTAAGCGGCTCGAAATACAGCTTGTCCGAGGTATCATAGTCTGTGGAAACAGTTTCCGGGTTACAGTTGACCATAATAGATTCATAGCCCGCCTCACGTATTGCAAAAGCCGCATGCACGCAGCAGTAATCAAACTCGATGCCCTGGCCGATCCGGTTGGGACCTCCGCCGAGCACCATAATTTTCTTTCTGCTGCTGACCTCCACCCGGTCTTCGGCATTATAGGTGGAATAATAATATGCTGCATCCTCGACCCCGGATACGGGCACGGCGTTCCATGCTTCCTTCATGCCCAGGAATTTTCGCCTGTTTCGGATTTCAGCCTCCTCCACCCCGAGCAGCCTTGCCAGGTACCGATCTGCAAATCCGTCCTTTTTGGCTTGTACCAGCAGCTCATCTGTCGGAAGCCGGCCTCTGTATTTCAGGATCTGTTCCTCCAGATCGACAAGCTCCTTCATCTGCTCTATAAACCACGGCTTTATCCGGGTTATCTCATAAATACGGTTGATGTCCGCGCCTTTGCGAAGGGCCTCATACATCAGGAACTGACGCTCGCTGGTGGGCGTTGCCAGCATGTCCATCAGCTCTTCGAGGGTCTTTTCATTGAAATCCTTTGCAAATCCCAGCCCGTAGCGGTTTATCTCAAGTGAGCGGATCGCCTTCTGAAAAGCCTCCTTGTAGGTTTTGCCCAAACTCATGACCTCGCCCACTGCCCGCATCTGGGTCCCGAGCTTGTCCTCGATTCCGGGAAACTTTTCAAACCCCCACCTGGCAAATTTCACCACCACGTAATCCGCGTAAGGAGTGTATTGTTCCAGGGTGCCGCCCCTCCAATAAGGCAGCTCATCAAGAGTTATCCCGCCTGCCAGAAGTGCTGACACAAAGGCAATCGGAAAGCCCGTGGCCTTTGATGCCAGGGCGGAGGAGCGGGAAGTACGGGGGTTTATTTCAATAACAACCACCCGCCCGGTTGCCGGGTTATGGGCGAACTGGATGTTTGTCCCGCCTATTACCTCGATGGCCTCCACAATGGCGTATGAATAATTCTGGAGCTTTTCCTGCAGCTCTTCGGAAATGGTCAGCATGGGGGCAGTGCAGTAGGAATCTCCGGTATGAATGCCCATGGCGTCAACATTTTCAATAAAGCAGACCGTGACCATCTCGTTTTTGTTCTTCCTC
>JAGXLE010000178.1 GCA_018334855.1 Desulfobacterales bacterium
GGATGGCACCACTGTCCCTGCCGGCGCTGAAAGATGCATACAACAGTGATATTGAAAAAACCAGAATAGCTGCCTCTCAAGCTTTACATGCACTCGGGATGAAAATATAGATTGGGGGAAATAACGATACTCACCAATTCCCCCCGGAAGAACCCAAAATATTTCTAACCATCATATTGCCTGTACAGGCAATCTCGCAAAGGCCGGAGGATCCTGTTTTTAATAATTGTCTTTATGAGGATCCATTTTCCCATTGGATATGGAACCGTTGTAGATAATCCCTATAAGCTCACATCCTGTATCTGAAAGACAGGTTCCGTAGTGCGGATAGTTGGCATTGAAATAGATGGAATCGCCTTCTTCCAGTATATGGGCCTGGTCATTGATATTGAATTCGACCCTGCCTTTTAAAACAAACAGCAATTCCTCTCCCTTGTGCTGATTCGGCTGAGAAGGCTGATTGGAACTTTGACTTTTGATGATATAAGGTTCAAATGCCCGATTGGGATAATTCAACGCCAGATGTTCATATTTGGATGATGCCATATTGTCCCGGGCCACGGCGGGTCGCTGAGCTTTTCGGGTAATCGTTAGGCAGGCCTCCGGGTCTTCCGCTTCAAAAAAAGCGTTAAATTCCACACCGAAGGCTTGGGCCAGGGCGATCATTGTGCCGACCGGGGGGGCGGTGTCGGCGTTTTCGATTCTTGAAATGTAGCTTTTGGAGACGCCGACCGCATCGGCGAGTTCCTTTTGGGTCATATTGCGCTCCAGACGCATTTTTTTAATCCGCTTAGGGATCATTTCCTCCTTTATTGGCTCCATTATAACCCCTAGTAGTGTTAAAATTGAAATTTTCCGCAAAAAAAGATGTGCGAGCCCTCCCGGCCTGGTTGTATAGGCTGAGCCCTATATCAGCGCGTTGAGTTGTTTTCAAATGACATTCAAATGAAATTTTATTGACAAGGGTATATTAATAGTATACCTTTGTTTACCAAAATTCAAGCAAATTTGCAACAAACTTCGCCCTCTTGATTCGGGAAGAGGAACTCGATTCGGAAAGATGGGAGAAAAAAACAGATGAAAAAGCGAAAGAGCCAGGATATTTTTGATGAGGCGGATTTTCCTATCAATCATCTCAGACGCGGAATCTTGTCCGGAACAGGCGTGGATGTTGCCGAATGTGCAGAAAAACCGCTTATTGCCGTTGCCAACTCCGCCACTGATATCAATCCCGGCCACGCCCATTTGTCGGAATTGGCGGGTCTGGTAAAAGAGGGCATTAATGCCGGAGGAGGCATTCCCTTTGAATTCAATGTCCCCGCCCCTTGTGACGGACTGGCGGAAGGTAACCCCGGCATGCGCTATATTTTGCCTCAGCGCGATTTGATCGCGGAGATCGTCGAAATGCACATACAAAGTATGCGCTTTGATGCCGTGGTGATGATTGCCTCCTGCGACAAAATTTTGCCCGGCATGCTCATGGCTGCGGCCAGGCTCGATCTCCCCGTTATTTTTCTCACCGGCGGTCCTAACGCGATGGCGATTCGCTACACTTCGGCCTACAAAGGCAGCATCAGTCCAAATGACCAGCCCGAGGCAGCCGCCAAGTTGAACTGCCTGCAAAGCGCTTCCTGCGGGGCATGCGAGATTATCGGGACCGCAAATACTTTTCAATGTTTAACCGAATCTTTGGGGATGTGTTTGCCGGGTAGTGCTGCCGTCCCGGCTTTTCATGCCGATCGGAAACGGATTGCGCGCAGGACAGGGACTCGAGTGGTAAAGATGGTGGAAGAAGATATTACCGCCCGGAAATTGCTGACCCGAAAAACACTGGAGAACGCGGTAATTGTATGTCAGGCTATTGGGGGTTCCACCAATGCCGCCTTACACCTGCCGGCACTGGCCCATGACCTCGATTGCGAGATTGGCCTGGAAACCTTTAACCGTTTGGGTGAAAAAGTGCCAACCCTGCTGGGCATCGTCCCCAACGGGCCGTATGGGATGATAGATTTCCATACCGCCGGAGGCATTCCGGGGGTAATGAAAAGGCTTGAAAACGATCTTCATTCCGACGTCCTGACCTGTACCGGCCGGACTTTGGGAGATTTGTTAAACTCGTCTCAAGTTTTTGACGATACGGTGATACCCCATCGGGAACACCCATATAACCCGGAGGCCGGGACAGTAGCCTTGTTTGGCAATCTTTCCCCTGAAGGCTGTGTGGTTAAGCAGTCCGCAGTAGATGCGGATATGAAAGTTTTCAGTGGAATGGCCCGGGTCTTTGAGTCTGAGGCAGACGCTTTGACTGCTTTGCGGGATAACAATATAAAAGAGGGCGATGTCCTGGTGATACGCAACGAGGGCCCCAAGGGCGGCCCGGGTATGCCCGAGACCCTGGCGGTAACATTGCATTTAACAATGTCGGGTTATCAAAAAGTGGCGATGATTACGGATGGGCGTTTTTCAGGGGCTACAGCAGGACCCTGTGTAGGCCATATTTCGCCGGAGGCAGCCGATGGCGGCCCCATTGCCGCGATTCGAAACGGCGACACGATTTCAATCAACATTCCCGACAAAACCATAGAAGTTCAATTGAGTGATCAGGAAATCAAAAACCGCCTGGATGGTTGGGTGTACCAACGGGCCAAACCCCTTGCCGGTTATATGAAGCGGTATGTTAAACACGTGGTAAGCGCTTCCAAAGGGGCATACCTGGATTGATCAACCCGGACCGGAGGAGGTATGAAATTTTATCTGCCGCAGCGGCCATGGCATGAACAGGGCTCGCTGGAAATCAATTTGCCTGATGATTGGGAAGTTCAGCACTGTCCAATGGTCGGATATGGAAGAGAACCGCTTTCATCAAAAGACTTGTTTTCCCGCATTGAAAATCCCCTGGGAACCCGCAAGCTCGAAGAACTGGCTGCCGGAAAAAAAAGGGCGGTAATTGTTTTTGATGATATGACGCGTCCCACCCGGTCCTTTGAGCTGGCGCCCTTGGTGCTCGATATTCTTCAAAAGGCCGGCCTAGGCAAAGATCAGATTACCTTTGTCTGTGCATTGGGAACGCACGGGGCCCTTACCATGACCGATTTCAGGAAAAAACTGGGATCGGATATTGTAGAAAATCACCGGGTGTTTAACCACAACCCCTATGAAAATTGCATACAGGCGGGCGTGACCGAGCGGGGCACCCGGGTGATGTTTAACCGGGAAGTTATGGAGGCGGATCTCAAAATCGCCATCGGATGTGTCACGGCCCACGTCCAGGCCGGCTTTTCCGGGGGAGGCAAATTGTTACTGCCAGGTGTGGCCCACATCGACACCATTTCTCATTTTCACTTGGAAGTGGAGCAAATGGCCAGGGAAACCACCGGAATGGGAAGTCACGAAAACAACATTTTGCGCAGTGAAATAAACGAGGCCGCGTCCATGGCCGGAGTGGATTTTTTGTTAAATGCCGTGGTCAACGGCTACGGCGAAACCACAGGGCTGTATGCGGGGGAACTTTTTCAGGCCCATGATGCGGCGGTAAATGAAGCAAAACAGGTATATCGCACGGATCCAATCCCTGTGGAAAAGGACATAGTCGTGGCCAACGCCTTTTCTAAGCCGAATGAAATGGGTATTGCCATAATGCTTGGTATCAGCGCCTTAAAAGATTACACGGGAACGGTTATAGTAATCGCCGATTCGCCGGAAGGTCAAGTGCCGCATTATCTGCTGGGACGTTTCGGTCGAGACTATGGCGGCAGGCAGTACCCGGTGGCCTCCATTCCAGAGAGTGTCAATTTAATCATCATGACGGCTTATCCCGACCGTACGCTTCTCGACTGGTTTGCCAACCCGGATAGCGCTTCTGTGGCGCGCAATTGGCAGGAAGTCATGGATATTCCTCTTCCCT
>JAGXLE010000179.1 GCA_018334855.1 Desulfobacterales bacterium
GGGGAGGGGAAATGTTGAAAAAGGTCTCCAGTTCCGCACTGAAGCATGTGGCGCTCATGGGATAGATCCCTCCGGAAAGCCCTTTGCCGGTTACAAATATATCCGGAACCACGCCAAAGTTTTCAAATCCCCACATTGTTCCGGTCCTGCCCAGGCCGGTCTGTATTTCATCAAGGATAAGAAGTGCGCCGTTTTTCTGGCAAAGATCCAGCGCAAACCTGAAATAATCTTTTTGGGGTATTGGCATGCCGTCTGTCGCCGGAACCGTTTCAAAAATCACAGCAGCCGTGTTTTCATCAACAGCTTGTTCCAGTGCCTCCTTGCTGTTAAACGGAACCTGAATAAACCCTTCGGGATTGGGTCCAAAGGGGTCTCTGTACTGTGCATCGCCTGTTGCCAGTGAAAGGCCCGTATGACCGTGGTATCCGCCTTTTGCAGAAATGATGTTTATTTTCCGGGTATATCCCCGTGCAAGCTTTATGGCCAGATCAATTGCTTCACCGCCTCCGACACCGAAAACCGTGTGTGAAAGATCACCTGGGGACAGCTCGGCCATTTTTTCTCCAAGGCAAGCCCTCATTTCACTGATCAGGTGATGGTTCCCGATATCGAGTTCGTCTATGCTTTTCTTCAGAACATCTACAATTTCAGGATTCCGGTGCCCGAGATTAAACACACCGCCGTTGCAATGACAGTTAATTAACCGTTTGGAAGAAACCGCATCCCATACATAAGCCCCCTGCCGGCTGCCGAAAACAAAATCGATGCCCACTCTTTTGAAAAAGTCGGCCTTACCTGAGGAGACATGACTGCTGAACCTATTGATTATATTGTCTTTAACGTCATTTCCGATGTAGTGCATATAATCTGCCCCCATTTTTCAGCCGCTTTTATAAGCCCCTGTATATTTAGTTGGATCTATCGTTTTTAAAGTACAATAGAAATCCTGAAATAACAAATGAAAACTTGCCATCCTCTGCTATTCGGTGGTTTCCGGAAAAATGGCTTGGTTCCGCAATTGTGCCGGAAGGAATTGATTTGACAGCCTTTGGGATTTCCTTAGTATTACTTAATAAAATCCGCTTATAAAAAATTCAATCTCAGAGGCAGACCCGATGAAGAAAGAAAGAATTCGTATTTCAAACGGCGTCGGCGCACTCGACCCCATCCCGGGAGGGCTTTTAATTGGCGATAACGCGATATAGTATGATGACGCAGGCATTCTCTTTGGCCTGCCTCTTTGATTTTATACCAGTTGATCTGTTAGTGACCTGAAAATGGAACATGCTTGCCAAAATTGGTAATATTCCTGGATCTCCTCAAACTTGCACAATGGTTTTGGCATGTTATTCTTATTTTAAAGGGTCGCTTTGTGGTCCGAAAACCTTTAATCAAACCAAAAAGGAGGCCACCATGCTGCTTTCACAAGCCATTACCAATTTCATGGAGTACCAGAAAATGAACGCGGGAAAAAAATACGGTCAAGAATTACCGGCTTTTTCTGGATAGAGTGAATTCCCATTTCGAAGGAATGGAGCTTGCCTCTATAATTTCAGATCACGTTTTCCAGTTTTTGATCCAGGATACCGAGGGCCAGAAATAATCCACCAAGCGCTCCAAATACAATCTTCTGAAAACCTTTTTTAATTAAGACGATATCCCCCTATGTATAGTTTAAAAAGGAGAGAACGATGAAAACGATATCGATCTTGACAACATTTGTCGTATTTTTATTAATGTTTTTATTAACGTTAGGAATGGCACAAGATAATAATAATAAACTTGATAGACTTGAACCATTAGAGCGCATCTTTGAAATTAGCCCTGGATTTAATAGAGATCATATGGAAGCCCTGGGGAAAATGGTTTTGATAGCGCCCGATCCATCGCAAGAATGGGGCAAAAAGATTTTGTAAAAAAGGCCAATGCCCTTGGTATAAAAGCAGACATAGCTATTTCAATTCATGAAAAAGCCACAAAAATTATGTTCGAAAAGAAGCAGGAAAAAATAGCTCCTTATAAGTCTGACAAAAACGCTGGGCCTCAAAAATATAAGGAACAAGAATAGAAAGTTTGAGTGAAATGAACCACGATTTTATCCGGTAGTTGAACAAGCCCGGTCACGGTATAAGAAAAATCCAGAATCCTTGCCATCCCAGCCAGCATTCCCAGGCATCGACTAAACTGCAACTTGGCTCCGCCATTCAACAAATCCGCGAATTTTGAAATACTGCCCGGGGATAGCCGAAGCCTTCACCTTCCCTTAAGATTTTTATAGGAATCCTTGCTAATTATATTAAGATGAACTGCAGCGCAAAATGAGGTTGATCGCAAGGTCGGCCAAGCAAGAGCCGCTTTTTTTAGCTTTTTTATCATTTGCGTATCTTGAGTCCGATTGGAAGCCCTCTTCAGGGTCGACGGGGTTCTCCGTTGAAATCTGAAACAAGTTTTTCAGGGGATCCTAATCGTAAAAAGATTTTTTAATCTTATTCTTTAAGTGAAAAACGGATTCCGCAAAAACCAAGGATGTGATTTCAGGCTTCCCGGCTGCGGGGACTTCCTCTTGGCTTTTTCCGGGTGCGATACGAATCCTGGGGCCACGAATATTTGCTCCTGTTTTCCTGGAAACACCTGTGGTTCCGGCCATAGTGCCATCAGAAAAGAGACATTGAGTTCGGGCAATGGCTGTGCGGGGAGGTGCTCAAATAAAAGATTATGAATTTAATCGCTTATATAAACTTTTACTGTTCTGATTGAATATACTTATTCATTTATGAGGCAGGAGGATTCTATGACACTCAATAGCAGGCAAAACCATCCGGACGCGGGGTGGCGGTTCGATAACACCTATGCCCGGCTGTCGGAGGTTTTCTACGCCCGGCTCGACCCTGTTCCGGTTCGTGAGCCGAAACTCGTGGTCTTTAATGATGATCTGGCACGGATTCTCGGGCTGAATCCCGATGCACTAAAAGGCCAGGAGGGCGCCTTTATCTTCTCTGGAAACATTCTCCCGCAAGGAGCCGAGCCTATTGCCCAGGCTTATGCGGGGCATCAATTCGGCTCTTTTACCATCTTGGGCGACGGAAGAGCGATTTTGCTGGGGGAACAAGTGACACCTGAAGGGAAGCGTTTTGATATTCAACTCAAAGGCTCCGGCAAGACCCCTTTTTCACGACAGGGGGACGGCCGGGCGACCCTGGGGCCTATGCTTAGGGAATATATTATCAGCGAGGCCCTTCATGCCCTCGGGATACCTACGACAAGAAGTCTTGCCGTCGTCACCACGGGGGAGCCGGTGTACCGGGAAAAAGCCCTTCAGGGGGCGATTCTCACCCGAACGGCATCCAGCCACCTGCGCGTGGGCACTTTCGAGTATGCCGCGGCAAGGGCCAATCCCAAAGAGCTCCGTACCCTGGCCGATTACGCCATCCATCGCCACTTTCCTAATTTGACAACGGATACAAATCCATATCTTTCCCTGTTTGCTGAAGTTTTGGAAGGCCAGGCATCCCTTGTGGCCAGATGGATGCTTGCTGGCTTCATCCATGGCGTAATGAATACAGACAACACGGCCCTTAGCGGTGAAGCCATCGATTACGGCCCCTGCGCATTCATGGACGCTTATGACCCGAATACCGTCTTTAGCTCCATTGATATCCAAGGCCGATACGCCTACGGCAGACAACCGCAGATCATTCAGTGGAACCTTGCCCGCTTCGCCGAGGCCCTCTTGCCGCTCATCCACGAGGACCCGAAAGAAGCTGCGGAAATGGCAAAACAGAAGCTATCACAATTTTCTGACATCTTTCGCCACCACTGGCTGACGGGAATGAGAGCCAAGCTCGGTTTAATGACCCAGGAGACTGATGACAGCGGCCTTGCCGAAGACCCCTC
>JAGXLE010000180.1 GCA_018334855.1 Desulfobacterales bacterium
GGAGGACGAAAAATTAGAAAAGCTCAAAAATAACCGGGAAAAGATCAAATCCCTTGAGTCGGTGCAGTGATGAACAATTATCATAAAATCCCGGTTTCCCGGATAGTGGACCGTATAATTGATCTGGCTCTGTCAGAAGACATAGGGCACGGCGATATCACAACAGAGCCGCTTCTGCTTGATCATATTGCCGGAAAAGCGGAAATTGTTGCAAAAGAGCAGATGGTGGTCGCCGGGTTAGAGATGGTAAAACTGGTGTATGAAAAGCTTGACAGCGGGGTTGAATTTAACGCCCTTGCTGCCGACGGAGACCGGGTCGATAATGCGGGAACAATTGTTGCCGAATTAAAAAGCAGTCTGCACACGCTTCTTGCCGGCGAGCGGGTTGCACTCAATTTTCTGCAGAAAATGTGCGGTATCGCCACCCACGTGCGCAGCTACGTTGATTCCCTGCCTTCCTTGTCTTTCCGGCTCACTGATACAAGAAAGACCACGCCCGGATGGAGGGTGCTTGAAAAGTACGCAGTGAGGGTGGGCGGGGCGTATAATCACAGAATGGGCTTATATGACGGAGTCCTGATAAAAGACAACCATATCTCTGCCTGCGGAGGTATTGCCCGGGCGGTTGAAATGGTGCGCAGCCGGGTTTCCCACCTTGTCCGGATAGAGGTTGAAGCAGAAAATCTTAAAGAGGTAAAAGCCGCACTCGAGGCCGGCGCCGATGTGATCATGCTTGATAACATGGATTACGATACCATGGCAAAGGCGGTGGAACTGATAGGCGGAAGGGCGGAAACAGAGGTTTCCGGCGGAGTGGAAAGGGAGCAGCTTGAAAGATTAAGGGTGCTGGGCGTAAATGTCGTTTCATCCGGAGCCTTGACTCATGCAGCCCGCTTTGTCGATTTGAGCATGAGCATTGCGCCTTTAAAATAGCTGATCACAATGTGATCGGAAAATTCCGGTAGGCTGGTGTAATGATACCGATTCGCGACACGGTGCCGGCTAAACATCACCCGGTCGTCACCTATGCACTTATTTCCGTAAATGTCCTTGTTTTCATGGTGCAGATGAGCTGCGGGCCCCGGGAGTTACAGCAATTTATATTCACATACGGCCTTGTACCGGCAAGATACACCTCAGGCGAAATAGCCGTACATTTTACTTTTATCCAGCAGGCCTTTTCACTTTTTTCCTTCATGTTTGTGCATGGAGGTTTTTTTCATCTTCTTTTCAATATGTGGATTCTTTATATTTTCGGCGACAATGTCGAGGATTACCTGGGATCAATATATTTTCTGCTTTTCTATATCGCGGCAGGGCTGGCATCTGGCTTTCTGCATTTTTTCTTAAATCTTTCCTCCACTTCGCCTGTTATAGGGGCCAGCGGCGCCATTGCCGGGGTAATGGGCGCCTATTTTATACTCTATCCCAATTCCAGGATCCTTACGCTGATTCCTGTTTTTTTTATTCCGCTGTTTGTGGAAATTCCCGCGTTTTTTTTCCTCGGGCTGTGGTTTTTTCTTCAGCTGCTAAACGCCGCAGGCTCCCAGGCCCAGGCCGGGATTGCCTGGTGGGCCCATATCGGCGGATTTGTATTCGGGGTGCTTGCGCTGAAATTTTTTGCTTCCCTGCCTTCGGCCCGTACTGAGGAAGGCTATCACAAGGGGGCTGTCAGGCGAAAAACAAGCGACCGGCTGCAGATGATAAGGCCTTCTGCACACGGAAAACCGGGCGATTTATATGAAACCGTGCGCGTTACCCCGTATGAAGCTGCCGCAGGCTGCAAAAAGCTTGTTAATATACCCCGGGGACTACACAAGCGGATGTACAGGGTCTTGATCCCTCCCGGCACCCGGGACGGAAACGTGCTGCGGCTTAAAGGGCTGGGAACAGATAACGGGCAGGGGGGGAAAGGAGACCTGTATTTAAAGGTCCGGATCGAGCAGCCCTGGTAAATCGAGATTTGGCTGCCGTTTTTTGGAATCAGGGCATCAGCAGGGAAATGCGGTTTCTTCCCTTTTCCTTGGACATATACATCGCCCTGTCGGCACGTTTTACAAGCCGGGTGATGGATTCTCCCTGGGCATATTCGGTAACCCCTATACTTAGCGTTATCGGCTGGGCTCCTTCAATGTTAACGGGGTTCTGCTCTTTTACCTGGTTTACAATTCTCTCTGATACTTTTATTGCTGCCGAGGAGTCTGTTTCAGGCAGAATCACGGTAAATTCTTCTCCCCCGTAGCGGTAGCCGGTGTCCATGCTTCGTATGGAGTCTGAAATCAGGCCTCCAAGCCTGGAAAGTATCCGGTCGCCTTCCAGGTGGCCATATTTGTCGTTGTATATCTTGAAATGATCTATATCGATTAAAAACAGTGACAGCGGTCGTTTATACCTGTAATGCCGGTTGATTTCCTGTTCGAGCTGGTAATAGAAATGCCTTGAATTATACAGGCGGGTCAAATCGTCTGTTATCGAAAGTTTTTTTAAGGCATCGAGCATCTGGATCCGTTCCCGCTCCATGCGTCTTTCGCGGATGAGGCGCTTTAACCTGAGACGCAGCTCTTCAAACTGTACCGGTTTGAGCACAAACTCGTCGGCCCCTTTGCGGATGGCTTCCTCGTATGAATAATCATCTATAAAACCGGTCATGATGATAACCGCGGTATCGTATTTTTTTTTGACCCTCTCGGTGAGCTCAAGGCCGTTGATGCCGCTTAAGATTATATCGGTTATCATCACATCTATGGGATGTTGCGCAAAAAATTCAAGCGCCTCTTCGGCGTTTTGGGCAATAAAGGTCTTATAGTCCGGCAGGGACAGATATTGCTGAATGGCATCCCGTATTACAAAATCGTCGTCTACGACAATAATATTTTCAGTCATTGTTCTTTCATCGGATTGTACTCGGGGAATTTTGACAAACGGCCTGTGCTTGACACGGGCTTCCCCAGTTGTTAATCATATTTGTTCCTAAATTGAGCGTTTCAGATTTTTAAAAACATGATTTTGTAAAGGATTATACCCATTTATATTTAAAAATCTGAAACCCTCCGGGATTTCCAATTCTGCCGCATCTACTGCGTCAGATGCAGCCTCGCATAGTCCACTATAGCTCGTCTGCATCTTCCTTGTATCTGCGGCAAACTTGAAAATCGCTCAATTTAGGTTGTTTTTATTTTTCTTATCCCAGAAAATCGGATAAGTGTCAAATTTCTTTGTTGCAGAGATTGCCTTCTTATGAAAAACATTCGGAATTTCAGTATTATTGCACATATTGATCACGGCAAGTCCACGCTTTCAGACCGCCTGATCCAGACCACTGATATCGTCTCCAAGCGGGATTTCAGGGACCAGATGTTAGATACAATGGATCTTGAAAGGGAGCGGGGGATTACGATCAAGAGCCAGACTATCTGTCTGCCCTATACGGCCGCCGACGGAAATCTTTACTGGCTCAACCTTATTGATACCCCGGGACACGTGGATTTTTCATACGAAGTCTCCAGGGCACTTGCTTCGTGTGAAGGCGCACTTCTGCTGATTGACGCAAGCCAGGGCGTGGAGGCCCAGACCATTGCCAACCTGTATCTGGCCATGGAAAACGATCTTGAAATCATTCCGGTTTTAAACAAGATCGATCTGCCCTCGGCAGATATTGACAAGGTGCTGGCCCAGGTAGACGATGAACTGGGGCTTGACCCGGATACCGCAATACTGGCATCAGCCAAGGAATGGACGGGAGTTGAAGAGATCCTGGAAGCAATTGTAAACCGGCTCCCCCCGCCCGAAGGAGACCCTGAGGCCCCGGCCAGGGCAATG
>JAGXLE010000181.1 GCA_018334855.1 Desulfobacterales bacterium
TTCATGCTTCCTCCTTCTGGCTGTAAAGCCCCGGCCGCAAAGACCGGAGCAAGGATCAACAGTTTTTGTAAATCTATCAATTAAACCGATTTTTAAGGGACCTGTCAAGTATAATTTTAACAGCAGTGTCTGCTGATTAAGAAACTTCTTTTTCCGCGGCGCGGGTCAGCTCTTTTTCCGGTCAAGTATCTGCCGGATTTTTTTTGCCATTTCAGTCCTGTTAACCGGTTTCATCAAAAAGTCTTCAACATCGAGTTTCTCTTTATGAACCTCGAGTTTCCTGCTGAATCCGGTGCACAGGATAACCGGCAGATCGGGACGTATTTCTTTAACCTTTATGGCAAGCCTGTCGCCTGCCATATCCGGCATGGTCATATCCGATATCATAATATCGAATTTATCCGGAGCCGCACTAAACGTTTCCAGAGCTTGCCGGCTGCCGGTTTTCGAGGTCACCTTGTATCCAAGGCGTTCAAGAGCGTGCTGCTGCATTTCCGCAATCGCTTTTTCATCGTCTACCAGCAGGATGCTTTCCGTGCCGGTCTGCAGCTCCTGTTCAGCTTCGGGGGGCGGCGACACGATGCCGTGTGTTTCAGTCAGGGGAAGATATACCCGGAAAGTGCTCCCCTTACCCGGTTCGCTGCAGACCGTAACATGGCCCTTGTGTGCTTTAACTATGCCGTGAACAATGGAAAGGCCCAGACCGGTACCGGTTTCCTGGTGCCTGGTGGTAAAATAAGGTTCAAATATCTTGTCCATAAAATGCCGGGGTATGCCGAGCCCCGTATCACTGACGGTTATTCCGGCATAATTTCCAGGCTCCAAATCGGGGTATTTTTTCTTTATGCTATGGTCAAAGCTTACCGGCTCAACACTGACCTCCAGGACACCGCTTTCGTCTGTCATGGCGTCCCTGGCATTGGTTGTAAGATTGACTATCACCTGGTGAACCTGGGTGGGGTTTGCATTTACAAAAAGCTGCTGATCGGGGAAATTCTGCCTGAACTCGATGGATGCAGGCATGATGGACCTGAGCATTTTCAGGACTTCCTTTATCAGCGGAATAATCGGGACAGGCCTGAATTCCTGTTCATCGCTTCTGTTTATGGCAAGAATCTGCTTTACCAGGTCTTTGGCCCGGTTTCCTGCCTCAAGGACCCGGCTGAGATTTTTGTGAAGCTGGGTTCCCTTTTCAATTTCGTCTATTGAGAGTTCGGTATACCCGATAACTGAAGAAAGTATATTGTTGAAATCATGGGCGATGCCTCCGGCAAGCGTTCCTATGGCCTCCATCTTCTGAGCATTGCGCAGCTGCTCGTAAAGCTTTTCTTTTTCCTGTTCGGCCTTTTTACGTTCGGTTATGTCGCGGGATATGCCCGTAAAGGAGACCGGTCTGCCGGAGCTGTCCCTGTGGAGCACGGCATTTATTTCCAGCCATACCGCACCGCCCTGCCTGTGGAAATGCTCGGCCTCCATAAAAACCCGGTCTTTATCGGCTTTACCTTTAACTACTTTGTCAAATTCCGAGATTACCTTCTTTTTTGTCTCCGGGGTAAAGACATCTTTGAGCTCAAAGCCTATTACCGAGTCCTGGCTATAGCCCAGCAGAGTTTCAACGGACTTTGAGCAGTATGTAAAAGTCATTGTGGTCAAATCAAATGTCCAGATCAGATCATGGGATTCTTCGACCAGGAAGCGATACCTTTCCTCGCTTTGTCTGGGTCCCGACTCCAGCCGCCTGAGTTCTGCTATCTCTTTTTCCGTTTCCTCTGTTTTTTGCTCAGGTTGTTTGCGGGTGGGTTTGTCAGCCATTATCTCCCCATTGATTTAAATGAGCTTCAGAAAAAGAACAAATTGAGAAGTTGTCTGAATTTTTGCAGCCTGCTTTACAGTAAAATTTGTATATCATTATTGCAAGCAGTAATTAAAGAAGCAATTTAAATTAAGCTCCAGCTATGGTAAATTTACCGTAAATTGCCGGCCCTGCTTTTATTAATTGATAGTTTCGGTTTTTGGGGTATCATGGCAATGAGGTAAAAATAATATGAAAATCACTATCCACGTAATGGGAACAAGGGGCGATGTACAGCCCCTGGTTGCTTTGGGAAAAGGCTTGAAATCAGCGGGCAACAGTATCACGGTCGCCACCCATGAGGAATTTGAGCCGCTTGTTCGGGAAACAGGGCTCGGATTTTACCAGCTCAGGGGCTTGGATCCGAAAAAATCGGTGCATGAAATCACCGGCAAGGCCCCGCGGCACTTTCTCGGGCAAAGCCAGATTGTGCAGATGGCTCAAATGGCCCGTCTCATTTTGAATACTATCCCGGAAATAGGCGAATCCTGCAGAGAAGCATGCCAGGGGGCAGACCTCTGCATCGCCAATCTTATCCCCCCGGCCGTGCCTCCGTCAGTGTGTGAAAAACTGGGAATTCCCTGCATGTTTGCAATGCTTCAGCCGGTTGACCCCACGGGAGAATTTCCTAATATGTTCGTGTCCGCCCGTTCGCTGGGAAAGACAGGAAATTATCTTACCTATCGGGGCCTCGGCCTGGTGGTGTGGGAAATGATTAAATCCCCTGTAAACAGGTGGCGTAAGCAATATCTCTGCCTGCCCCCGCTCAAAGGAAAAGATTTCCTTGAGGTTTTTAACGGCTCCATGCCGAGATTGTATGGATTTAGTCCGACCGTGATCCCAAAGCCGCGGGAGTGGAGCGATAGTGCTGTGATTACCGGTTACTGGTTTCTCGACCAGGCAAGCGGCTGGCAGCCTCCGGAAGAATTGACCGAATTTCTTCAATCGGGTCCGCCCCCGGTTTCAATTGGATTCGGGAGCATGGTAGCACATGATAATTCAAAAATCGCCGAGATCTGCATCGAGGCATTAAGCCGTGCACGGCAGCGCGGTATTTTTTTGACAGGATGGGGAGGTCTGCCCGAGATGGATCTTCCCGACTCCTTTATGGCCGTTGAATCGGTTCCGCATGAGTGGCTTTTTTCCTGTGTAAGCGCGGTGGTTCATCACGGAGGTGCAGGCACAACCGCGGCCGGTCTGCGTGCGGGCATTCCCGCGGTTACCGTACCGTTTCTTGCCGATCAGTCGTTCTGGGGCAAACGGATCCATGACCTGGGGGTGGGACCAAAACCGATCCCGCGCCGCAAACTCACTGCGGAGCGATTATCCGCGGCCGTGACCGAAGCCGTCACCAATCCCGGTCTCAGGCGGCGTGCAGTCGAATTGGGCATGAAAATCCGCACGGAAGATGGTGTCAATAATGCTGTAGGTATGATCCACCGGTTCATGAAACAGCACCCCGGGCCCCCGGGAAATTTTTAATTCGTGCCCATCCAGAAATGGCTAATTTGCCCAATTTCTGCGTCAGGCTCAAATTTTAATCCTCAAAATACGGCAAGTATTCCTGCGGTTAAAATTTTCGCCTTCCTTGAACTTGAATAAATTATCTGATTTCTGGAAGGGCACTAATTCGTGTTGCTTTTTTACTTTTCCGGCAAATGCACGCAGATCTGGTTTATTTTTTAAGTGCCACCCGGCCGTCCCGCACAGCCTTGCCTCCATTCTCGTTGACGACGACAAAGCAGATACTGTTATTACCGGCATCTTCGACCGAAGTCTTTGCTTTTACGCTTACCCGGGTTCCGGGTTCAACCATGTCTGTAAACCGGCAGGAAATGCTCCGGATTCTGGCGGGGTCTCCGTCAGCAAAAGCGTTTGTAATCTCCCGCACTGCCAGAGCCAGGGTAGCTGTTCCCTGCAAAATAATGTTTGGCCTTTCCTT